>NZ_JAFCUK010000047.1:0-544 GCF_049896485.1 Sphingomonas sp. DC4900 | reverse complement strand
GTTACCCACGTGTTACTCACCCATCCGCCGCTCACTCGAATGTAGAATCATTTGATGCAGAGCATCAAAATCATCTACGGGAGTGCGCGCGACTTGCATGTATTAGGCACACCGCCAGCGTTCATCCTGAGCCAGGATGAACGCTGGCGGTGTTGCTTCATCAGGCTTTCGCCCATTGTGAAAGATTCCCTACTGCTGCCTCCCGTAGGAGTCTGGACCGTGTCTCAGTTCCAATGTGGCCGATTAACCTCTCAGTTCGGCTATCCATCATCGTCTTGGTAGGCCTTTATCTTACCAACTAACTAATGGACCGCGGGTCCCTCCAAGAGCGACGCAAACGCGCCTTTCAAACTGAAACCATGTGGTTTCAGTTGTTATCCGGTATTATCATCCGTTTCCAGATGCTATCCCAGACTCAAGGGCAAGTTACCCACGTGTTACTCACCCATCCGCCGCTCACTCGAATGTAGAATCATTTGATGCAGAGCATCAAAATCATCTACGGGAGTGCGCGCGACTTGCATGTATTAGGCACACCGCCAGC
>NZ_JAFCUK010000046.1:0-673 GCF_049896485.1 Sphingomonas sp. DC4900 | reverse complement strand
CCGCTCTCGCCACACCACAGATCGAGGAGGTACCGCCCCTACAGATTACACCCAAGGCCGCCTGAACGATGCGGCCCGGTGGCACACCTGAAATTACACCACGTTGACGGACACGACCGTCCGAAGTCGGCGTCATCCCCTCGATGACGAGATTTGCACGGCTATCAGATATATCAGCACGCCAGAGCGAGACTTGCCGAGGGGTGCCGCGGTCGAACGCCATCACGCGGATCCGCTGACGAAGCCCTTCGATGTTGATCGGGGCCGGATGCCTCTCGTTCATTGAATGTACAGTTTCCACCAAGCCCCGCGGCTCCAGATTCGCTATCCCGCTTAGGGCGTTAAGGGCGCCGCTGCGTTTGATCTACATATCGAATCGAGATCGCTGGTCCCGGCTAAGTGGCGCCCATCCTGAGCTCAGATGCCGACGAGAGCACGGCTGCAGGCTTGCGGCCCCAGGCCATTCAAAAAACACTGCGAACCCAGAAACAGCCTTTGACCAAGGGCGCCTAGTTTAACATAATCTATGTTATCGGACCGGGAGCGTAACGGCTTTTGTAGACGCAACGTACAAATGGCACACTCCCGCTATTTAGAAAAGGCACAGCCGTTCTGCAGCGGGCCTCCGGTGCCATAACCATCCTCGGACATCGAGGATGTGTGAGCGATGACG
>NZ_JAFCUK010000045.1:0-934 GCF_049896485.1 Sphingomonas sp. DC4900 | reverse complement strand
TGTCAATCGGCGTCCAAAAAGGACCCCCTATCGGCGTGCAAAAGGGACCCCCTTCGTCGAGCAGCGTAACGGGTATGACGGGCGCACTGTTCGTGCTGGTTGCGGCGTAGGGCGGGCGTAGCCCGACCGGAGGCGCAACCAGCACGAAGCGTTCTCTGCCGGTGCCCCAGGCTTCAGCTTCGATGTTTGAAGCGCCAGCTGTCGTTGCCGGTTTCGACGATGTCGCAATGGTGGGTAATGCGGTCGAGCAGCGCGGTGGTCATCTTGGGGTCGCCAAAGACGGTCGGCCACTCACCAAAGGCCAGGTTGGTGGTGACGATGACCGAGGTCTTCTCGTAGAGCTTACTGACGAGGTGGAAGAGCAGTTGACCGCCCGAGCGTGCAAACGGCAGGTAGCCAAGCTCGTCGAGCACCACGAGATCGAGGCGCGAAAGCTGGGCCGCCAGCGTGCCGGCCTTGCCGAGGCGCGTTTCCTCCTCGAGCCGGTTCACCAGGTCCACTGTGTTGAAGTAGCGTCCGCGGGCGCCGGCTCGTACCACATTGGCAGTGATGGCGGTGGCGAGATGCGTCTTGCCGGTACCCGTTCCACCGACCAGCACGACGTTGCGTTGGCCCGGAAGAAACGAGCCGCTGTACAGCGAGCGCACCAGTCCCTCGTTGATGGGAGTGTCGCCGAAGACGAAGGCGTCGAGGTCCTTCACCGCGGGTAACCTGGCGGCCGACATCCGGTAACGGACCGAGGCTGCATGGCGGTGCGTCGCCTCGGCACGCAGCAGGTCGGTCAGGACCTCCATGGTCGTGCGCTTGCGCTGGAGACCGGTAGTGACCGCCTCGTCGAAGGCGCCAGCCATGCCCTTCAGCCCCAACTCGGCCATGGCCGTCATCATCTCATGCCGCTGCATGGAGACCTCGCAGGCTGTCATAGCGGTTGCAG
>NZ_JAFCUK010000044.1:0-1227 GCF_049896485.1 Sphingomonas sp. DC4900 | reverse complement strand
TGACGGTCCCCCGGTTTCTCATCCGGGCATGATGCGAGTTTCCGGTTTGCATCCGTCGGGGTTAACCCCGACGGATGCAGCATATTCGGCTGGCGTGAGCCAGCCAAGCGCCGTGTGAGGACGGCTCTCGTTATAGTCCCGCCGCCAGGCCTCGATCTTGGCACGAGCGTCCGCCAGCGACAGGAACCAGTGGCTGTTCAGGCACTCGTCGCGAAGCCGGCCGTTGAAGCTCTCGACGAAGGCGTTGTCGGTCGGTTTGCCCGGCCGCGAGAAATCGAGCGTGACGCCGTTCTCATACGCCCATCGGTCGAGCGCCTTCGAGATGAACTCCGGGCCATTGTCCACCCGAATGGTCTTCGGTGCACCACGTACTGACGCGATCCGCGTCACCGCCGCGACAACCTGCTCGCCCTTGATGCCCTGATCGACGTCGATCGCCAGCGCCTCGCGGGTGAACGCATCGACCACCGTCAGTGCCCGCAGCCGCCGGCCATCGAACAAGGCATCCGAGACAAAGTCCATCGACCACATCTCGTTGGGCGCCGAGGCCGCAGGCTGGCGTTCGCGGTTCGCCGCGCTGACGTTGCGACGGGGACGCTTGAGCCGAAGGCTCAATCCATCCTCCCGATATAGCCGGTAAACCCGCTTGTGATTCACCAGCCAGCCCTCCCTGCGCAGCAGGATGTAGATCCGAAAATAGCCATAGCGCACCCGTGCTGCCGCCAGATCGTGGATGCGCAGCCGCAGCGGCGCCTGGTCCGGCTTGTGCGACACGTAGCGCACCGATGAGCGGTCGACGCCGAGCGCGAGGCAACTGCGCCGCTCGCTGACGCCGTGGGACGCCTGGACGTACGCGACGATCTCGCGCCGTCGCCCAGGCGTCAGAGCTTTTTTGCTAGGACATCCTGCAGGATATGCTTGTCCAGGCTCAGATCCGCGACGAGCTGCTTCAGCTTGCGGTTCTCGTCCTCGAGTTGCTTGACCCGCCGCAGCTCGCCGACGCCCAGCCCGCCATACACCTTCTTCCAGCGATAAAAGGTCTGCTCCGATACGCCCATACGGCGGATGACCTCCGCCACCGGCGTGCCCGTCTCCGCCTGCTTCAGCGCAAACGCAATCTGCTCTTCCGTGTATCTCGACTTCTTCATGTCCCAGCTCCTTGCCCGCAGGCTTCAAAGGGCCGGAAAACTCTCACTCAGCTTGGATGAAAAAATAGGGAGGACGTCA
>NZ_JAFCUK010000043.1:0-1286 GCF_049896485.1 Sphingomonas sp. DC4900 | reverse complement strand
CGCTCTCGCCACACCACAGATCGAGGAGGTACCGCCCCTACAGATTACACCCAAGGCCGCCTGAACGATGCGGCCCGGTGGCACACCTGAAATTACACCACGTTGACGGACACGACCGATGATGGCGGTGCCGGGGCCGGCTGACCGGGACATGTTTGAAGGCCTTGCGGGGATGTTACACCAGGCTTCGGGGATAGACCTTCGAACACAAGAACATGCCGCCTTTAACGGCATCTAGGGCGGCCGCCAGCGCGCAGGGAGCGGATCGTGCATGCGTATGTTTCGACGCCGTACCGCCTCTCAGAACACGCTACAGCGCCGATGCTTGTGGCAGCGTTCCTCTCGCTCGGCTCGGCAGACGGGGTATCGTTGCCTGCCACTCGGCCCCCTCTGCGACCCCATGGGGTTTGTAGGGACCACCGGCAGGAAACGCATCAGCTCCAACCTGATCTGGACAGCATGCCCGCGCCATAGCGATTCTGCTCGATCGATCTCCTGCCCCCGGCAGCGGCGGCCCTAGCGAGTTGGTCCGGGTCAGCGTACGCAACGACCAGAACGGCGCGGGTGATGGTTTTTTTCGCCCTCGTAGCCCTAGATGGCACGAATGAGGGCCGAGACCTCGCTCCACGCGATTTGCGCCAGTTGGTAGGCGCGTGGCTCAGTCGCGACCGACGGGCTGAGATGCTTGCACGAGGCCGTCGCAGCCCAGCCATATGCGGTCGAAATCGGCAGATCTGTTAGCTTTCAACCGGCCGTTGAGTGTCGGCCGTGACGTTAGGCGATGGTGCTGACCGTCGTCTGACGGCGTGGTTTTTTTGGGCGACGCGAACGGGCGGTCGGGCGGCGGACAAGTCTGGCCCGCCCAGCGGACAGTACCGCTGATGTCCGGGCGGTTCTGTGTTGCGGTTGCGCTGGGGATGGATGTGGGCCCAAACGCACGAAAGCCCCGGACCGGGTGGTCTGGGGCTTTTGTGAGGATTGGTTGCGGGGACAGGATTTGAACCTGTGACCTTCAGGTTATGAGCCTGACGAGCTACCGGGCTGCTCCACCCCGCGCCAAGGTCCATCAAAGTGGGCTTTGATGGAGTGTCCGTTGGAGACGCGAGAACCCCCGCTTGTGGCGGGGGTTGCGTGTCCCGTTGGGACGAGATCATGAATGGGTTCTCGTTTCCCGCACAGGCTTCAATGCCTGGCGACGACCTACTCTTCCACTGCTTAGGCAGTAGTACCATTGGCGCAGTCGGGTTTCACGGCCGAGTTCGGGATGGGATCGGGTGGGACACCGA
>NZ_JAFCUK010000042.1:0-1329 GCF_049896485.1 Sphingomonas sp. DC4900 | reverse complement strand
GCCCATTCGTTGGCGAGCAGCTTGGTGAGGCCGCCGATCCCCGACTTCGACGCGGTATAGCTCGGCACGCGGATGCCGCCCTGGAAGGTCAGCATCGAGGCGATGTTGATGATCCGCCCCCTGCCCTTTGCGATCATGTGGCGCCCCGACGCCTGGCAGAGGAAGAACACCGACTTCAGATTGGTGTCGACCACCGCGTCCCAATCCGCTTCGGTGAAGTCGACCGCATCGGCGCGGCGGATGATGCCGGCATTGTTGACCAGAATGTCGAGCCCGCCCAGCCCCACCACCGTCTCGTCGACGATGCGCTGTACCGGCTCGATGCTCGACAGGTCAGCCGACACGATCAGCGCCCGGCGGCCAAGGTCGCGGATCGCCTGTGCAGTGTCCTCGGCCGGGGTGCGCCCGACCAGCGCGACATCGGCGCCCGCTTGCGCGAGCGCGATCGCGATCGCCTGCCCGATGCCGGTGTTCGCACCGGTCACGACCGCCACGCGGCCCGAAAGATCGAAGGGGTTCATCGTTATGCTCCTCCCCTCCCTGGAAGGGAGGGGCCGGGGGTGGGTGGGGTCCGGGGATACGGTGGCCGACAGTGCTCGCCCGTCCGTACTGCGAGCACGCCACCCCTCCCCTGTCAGGGGAGGGAGGATCGGCTTACGCCAGCTGGCAGATATCCAGCACGGTCATGTCGGTATAATCCTGGTTCTCGCCCGCCATCGCCCAGATGAAGGCATAGGCCTTGGTCCCGGCGCCCATGTGGATCGACCAGGGCGGGCTGATCACCGCTTCCTCGTTCTGCATGACGATGTGACGCGTCGCTTCACCTTCGCCCATGAAGTGCATGACGCGGTCGGTGTCGAGATTGTCGAGCTCGAAGTAGAAATAGATCTCACTGCGCCGATCATGGATGTGCGGCGGCATCGTGTTCCACACGCTGCCCGGCTTCAGCACGGTGAGGCCCATCACCAGCTGCGCGCTGTCGCAGATGCCGGGGATGACGAGCTGGAAGATCGTGCGCTCGTTCGATTCGGCGAGGCTACCGCGCTCGAGCGCATTGGCGTCGGCGATGCCGAGTTTGCGCGTGGTATACGCCTGATGCGCCGGACACGAGGCGAGGTAGAAGCGCGCGCCATCGCCCGAAAACTGGACGTCCTTCGCGCCCATCGTAACGTAGAGGCAGTCCTTGTTGCCGAGCTCGAACATCTCGCCATCGACCGTGACTTTGCCGTCGACCTTGCCGACGTTAACGATCGCCATCTCGCGGCGTTCGAGGAAGGGGTGGCCCGCCGCCGACGCCGGCTCGGTCTGGTCGGGCAGCTTGACGCTGCC
>NZ_JAFCUK010000041.1:0-1342 GCF_049896485.1 Sphingomonas sp. DC4900 | reverse complement strand
ATCCGGCGCGAGCACGCGTCGGGCAAGGCCATCAAGGCGATAGCGCGGGACCTGCACCTGTCGCGCAAGGTGGTGCGCAAGGCGATCCGGGCGCCGGAAGCGGACATGGGTTATCGGCGAGAGGTGCAGCCGCTGCCGAAGCTGGGGCCGTTTCAGGCGCGACTGGATGCGTTGCTGGAGGAAGATGAGGCACGGCCGCGGCGCGAGAAGCTGCGCCTCACGCGCATCCACGACCTGCTGCTACGCGAGGGGTTCGATGGCTCGTACGACGCGGTTCGCCGTTATGCGGCGCGCTGGCGGCAGGCGCAGCGTCGCGACGTGATGAATGCGCCGGCGTTCATCCCGCTGCTGTTCCGGCCGGGCGAGGCTTACCAGTTCGACTGGAGCCACGAGGACGTCGAGATCTCGGGCAAGCCGATGCGCGTGAAGGTCGCGCATGTCCGGCTGTGCGCGTCGCGGGCAATGTATGTGCGGGCCTATCCCCGCGAGACACAGGAGATGCTGTTCGACGCGCATGCACGGGCGTTTGCTTTCTTCGGAGGCGTGCCGACGCGCGGCATCTACGACAACATGAAGACGGCGGTGACGAGCGTGTTCACCGGCAAGGAGCGGGTCTTCAACCGTCGCTTCCTGGTCATGGCCAACCATTACATGGTCGAGCCGACCGCCTGCTCGCCGGCGTCGGGCTGGGAGAAAGGTCAGGTCGAGAACCAGGTGCAGACCGCACGCGGTCGCTTCTTCCAGCCGCGCCTGCGATTTACCGGCCTCGAGGAGTTGAACGGCTGGCTGGAGGCGGAGTGTCGGCGCTGGGCAGAGTTGCACCAGCATCCCGAGCAGAAGGAGCTGACAGTCGCCCAGGCATGGGCAGCAGAACGGGCGGTGCTCCAGCCTGTTGTCGCACCCTTCGACGGCTTCCACGAGAGCGAGCATGCGGTAAGCGGCACATGCCTCATCAGCTTCGACCGCAACCGCTATTCCGTTTCTGCCAGGGTGGTGCGACGTGCCGTCCAGGTCCGCGCCTATGCCGACCGCATCGTCGTGCGCTGCGACGGTGAAGTCGTCGCCGACCATCCCCGGTTCTTCGGCCGCGACCGGACCATCTACGACCCGTGGCACTATCTGCCGGTGCTGGTGACCAAGCCGGGTGCCCTGCGCAACGGCGCACCGTTCCAGGGCTGGGAGTTGCCGCCTGCGCTGGCACGACTGCGGCGCAAGCTTGGCACCGGCGACGATGCCGACCGGCGGTTCGTGCGGGTGCTGGCAGCGGTGCTCGACGACGGGCTGGAGGCGGTAGAAGTGGCCGTGCGCGAAGCATTGCTGGCCGGCGTCGCCAGCGACGACG
>NZ_JAFCUK010000040.1:0-1359 GCF_049896485.1 Sphingomonas sp. DC4900 | reverse complement strand
GGCCCCACCCCGGCGTCGGCGTCTCGGTGGCCACCGGGCTCATCGGTTAAGGTGGAAGTGTCGAGCTTCACCAACACCCGAGGAGTTTTTCCCGATGACCGACGACAGACTACCGCTTGCCGAACTGATGGCGAAGACCGGAGACGGCGATTTTCTGCGCAGCGTCGCCGAGAGCGTGTTGCAGATCATCATGGAGGCCGACGTCGACGGCCTCATCGGCGCCGGTCGCCACGAGCGCTCCGGCGAGCGCAGCACCTGGCGCAATGGCTACCGCGACCGCACCCTGGATACGCGACTGGGCACGCTCAACCTGAAGATCCCCAAGCTGCGCACCGGCGCCTATTTCCCCGGCTTCCTCGAACCCCGCAAGACGGTGGAGAAGGCGCTGGTCAGCGTCATCCAGGAGGCCTGGATCGCCGGCGTCAGCACGCGGCGCGTCGATGATCTGGTGCAGGCGATGGGGATGAGTGGCATCTCGAAGTCGAGCGTGTCGAAACTGTGCAAGGACATCGACGAGCGGGTGAACGCCTTCCTGAAGCGCCCGCTCGCCGGCGAGTGGCCGTATCTCTGGCTGGACGCGACCTACCTCAAGGTGCGCGAGGGCGGCCGCATCGTCAGCGTGGCAGCCATAATCGCCGTCGCCGTCACCACCGAAGGCAAGCGCGAGATCGTCGGCCTGCACATCGGCCCCAGCGAGGCCGAGCCGTTCTGGTCGACCTTCCTGCGCGACCTCGTCCGGCGCGGCCTGAAGGGTGTGAATCTGGTCATCTCCGATGCGCATGAGGGCTTGAAGGCCGCCATCACCCGCGTCGTCGGCGCCACCTGGCAGCGTTGCCGCGTCCACTTCATGCGCAACGCGCTGGCTCATGTGCCCAAGGGCCAGAACACCATGGTGGCTGCCGCCATCCGGCAGGTCTTCCTCCAGCCCGATCATGCCGCAGCCACCCAGACCTGGCGTCACGTCGCCGACCAGCTGCGCGCCCGCTGGCCGAAACTCGGCGCCTGCATGGACAACGCCGAGCACGACGTGCTCGCCTACATGACCTTCCCCGAACAGCATCGCACGAAGTTGCACTCCACCAACCCATTGGAACGGCTGAACAAGGAGGTGAAGCGCCGCGCCGACGTGGTCGGCATCTTCCCCAACGAGGATAGCATCACCCGCCTCATCGGCGCCGTGCTCCTCGAGCAGAACGACGAATACCTGCTCCAGAACCGCTACATGCAGATCGAAGGCATGACCGCTCTCGCCACACCACAGATCGAGGAGGTACCGCCCCTACAGATTACACCCAAGGCCGCCTGAACGATGCGGCCCGGTGGCACACCTGAAATTACACCACGTTGACGGACACGACC
>NZ_JAFCUK010000039.1:0-1428 GCF_049896485.1 Sphingomonas sp. DC4900 | reverse complement strand
GACAACGTCCTATGTCGGGAAGCAGCGGCGGGTTTTGGCCAGCAGATATCCATGCGCCGACAACCGTCGGCGCGGCATGCAATCTGAGCCAGATGGCTCCCACCGTCAACGGGATCGCTCCCTGCCATAGCAAACACAGGATCCAGCAGCGCCGAGGCGGCCGTGGTCCTCACCATCCTTAAAACGAGATACGCACCCAGGTGGAAGGCCCGAACATTATCTACAGGGTCGCTCGACGAGCGCCCTCACGGCACTTGCAGAGAGGGGTCCTTCCACCTGGCATCCGACCGTTCGAGGAACGGCCGGTACTCTGTCCCCGTCTTGATGACGGCGTGAGCCACGCGCGCCATCTTGGCGGTGAGCGCCGTCATCGCCTTGCGGCGACGGTCGGCATCGTCCGCGTGCCCGGCGACATATCGTCCGAGCTTGTCGCGGAAGCTGTTGTCGCGCTGACGCGCGGCGACCTGGGCAGCCATCCAGAAGGTCCGGCGCAGGCGCGCATTGCCGTACTTGGACAGCTTCGTGCGGCCACGGAACGTGCCTGACTGACACGTTGCGAGATCGAGACCGCAGAACTTCAGGAACTGACGATGATGGTTGAAGCGCCGCAGATCACCGGCCTCGGCCAGGATGGTCAGCGCGTTGATCGGACCGATGCCCGGAATGTTGCGCAGCAGCTGGTAGTCGACGTCATCGGCGAGCCGCGCATGGGCCAGCCGCTCGATCTCGTCTCGCTGGTGGATGAGGCTGCGGCCCTGCGCGATGACCATGCGGAACATGGTGATGGCGGCTGAGTTCTCCGGCACCGGCAGTGCCGTCGAGGCGGACGCCGTCTCGTAGATGTCGTTGATGAGGCGTGCCTTGGAGACCTTGCGGCCGATGAGCGGCCATGCCGCGGCCGAGAACGCCTCGCGGTCCAGCGCCGTGATGGTGGCCGGCGTCGGAAACCGCTCGATGAGCGCCAGGAACCAGTCGGACCGGCTGTTGCCTGCGAAGCGGGCGATCTCGGGGAAGTACAGCGGCAGGTAGTGGGTCAGGATCCGATGCCAGGTCTGCGTCTTCATCCTTGAGATCGTCTCGTGAGTCTTCGAGAGCTCCTGCAGGTCGTTGATTCCGGCCACCAGCGGGTCGACGTAGCGCTGCGTCGCACCGATCCGCAGCATGTGCAGGATGACCTGCGCGTCCTTGGAGTCGTTCTTGTCCCAGCCGTTGTGCAGCGCCTCGCGCGTTCTGGCGAGCGCGACCGACGAGATGAGGCGCAGCTCGAACCCTGCCGTCAGCAGCCGGTGCGCCAGCGTACGATGGTAATTACCCGTCGCCTCGAACCCGACGATGATAGGGCGCCCGATAGCAGCGAGTTTTTCGGCAAAGCCGTCATAGTCCTGCCTGGTCGCCATGACGGTCATCCGCCGGCGCCGGCCGCCTTCC
>NZ_JAFCUK010000038.1:0-1509 GCF_049896485.1 Sphingomonas sp. DC4900 | reverse complement strand
GCTCTCATGACTGCCATCCGAGACGCTGGCCGAGTTTACCTTGTCGCTGGCCGCAAGACCAGCGTTCGCATTGACCTTGGCGGGTGTGCCGCGGACGCCTGATCGACGACGATTGATCATGCTCTCATCCGCGGGTTGGTTACCGCACTACCCGTATCCGTCGCTGGGCCTATCCTCCGTCTAAGTTCGGGCGTCGGACGAACCTGCCCCACCGTACACCGTGGATTGCCCATCACAGTCGGGTGCCCGCGGCACGCCGGCCAAGGCTATGCAGTTGGTGCCCTGGCGCCTCCTCCTGGAATTGTTCTGTGTGGATCAGCCGGCTATCGCTGGCGACACTCGACGGGCGATGTCCCAGGCATAGCCGACCAGTTCACGCGCGATCGCGGTGGTCACCTTGGGCTGGGGCTTTCCGGTGGCCGCCAGGCGACGGTAGCGCTGGCACAGGCGAACCTGCGCCTTCCACCCGATCGCTTGGATGTCCTCGGGCAAGTCGATGACCCGTTCACGGTAGCGTCGCTCCTCGCGAGCGGGCAGCCGATACGACCAGCCCGCCTCGATCAACATCGTCCGTGCTTGCGCGTTGCCCGCGCGGGTAATCCGGCCCCGCTTGGTCTTGGCACCGCTGGAGTGCTCGGACGGCACCAGGCCGACATACGCCATCAGTTGCTTGGGATTGTCGAAGCGGGTGAGGTCGCCCACCTCGGCGACCAGCGTTGCGGCACTGACCAGCCTGATACCGCGCAGGACCTGCAGATTGCGGACCAGCGGCGCAAAACACCACGCATCCACCGCTTCAGCCAGCGCCGCCTCCAGGCGCGCGACCCGTGCCTGGGCCTCCAGCACCCGCTTCTGCATTTCCTCGAATGCCAGCTGCTGGTGGGGAAACTCAAACCGCTGCTCGGACAACCACCGCCAGTACACTTTCGTCCAAGCCGCCTTGCCGCCAAAACGACGATCATGCCGCAACAGGAAGCTGCGCACCGTCTGCTTGGCCCCGATGGCATCGTCCTGCGCGCTGCGTCGCGCGCGGATGAGATCGCGTACCGCCTCGTGCGCTTCGTCCGGCACCCAGATCGCGGTGAGTTCGCCGGCGCGTAGCAGCCGCGCCAGGGTCATCGCGTCACGCCGGTCCGTCTTAACATGGTCGCCCGGGCGTCGCGGCATCATCGAGGGGGCGATGACGATGCAATTCTGTCCCAGCTTCGACAGCAGCCGATGCAAGCCATACCCACAGGGTCCCGCTTCGTAGCAGACGTTCAACGTCACACCCGGTCCCGTCAGCCGCTTGACCAGCTTCCTGATCGCATCGTCCTCGTTGGCGACCGTGCCGACGAAACGTACCTCGCCTCCGCGTTCCCCATCGGCAACCGCGACCGCGATGGTTTCCTTATGAACGTCCAGACCAACGTATTTCACTGCCTCCGTCATGACTCGTCTCCGCTGCTGACAAATCCATCATCAGCATCTCAGATTCGAGCCTCCAAGGCTCCGGCAGTCATGGGGTCT
>NZ_JAFCUK010000037.1:0-1642 GCF_049896485.1 Sphingomonas sp. DC4900 | reverse complement strand
ACCGGTAGTGACCGCCTCGTCGAAGGCGCCAGCCATGCCCTTCAGCCCCAACTCGGCCATGGCCGTCATCATCTCATGCCGCTGCATGGAGACCTCGCAGGCTGTCATAGCGGTTGCAGCCGGCACGGGGCGGATGGCGCAGCGCCAGATCTTCTGGCGTGACAATAGTCAGCGGTCGCGGCGGTTCGCGCCGGCGGGCCAGGATGTTGACGATGACGTCGTCGCGGGACTGTCAGGAATTTTGTGCGGGAGGCCGGTTACCGTCATTAGATGACGAAGCGCTCACCGAAGATTACGGCGAACTGACTTTTGGCCTCACCCCATTCGCGCGGTGGGCGCTTCCATTCGTCCGCCGCGTGATTGAGCACGAGATATAACAGCTTCATCGCGGCATCGTCACCGGGGAAATGGCCGCGGGTACGGACGGCACGGCGAACCTTCGAATTCAGGGCCTCGATGGCGTTCGTAGTGTAGATGATCCGGCGGACGCCCTCGGGAAAGGCGAAGAACGGGATCACCTGGTCCCAGTGTCGCCGCCAGCTTATGGCGATGGCCGGGTGTTTCTGGCCCCAGGGGCCTGCCTCGAACGCCTCCAGCGCAGCCATGCCGGCCTCGGGCGTCTCGGCACGGTAGACGCCGCGCAACGCCTGGGCGATGAACTTGCGCTCCTTCCAGGACGCAAAGCTCATGCTGTTGCGGATCAGATGGACGATGCAGGTCTGGACGATGGCCTCGGGGAAGACAGCGTTGATCGCCTCCGGGAACCCCTTCAGGCCGTCGACGACGGCGATCAGGATGTCGGCGACGCCGCGGTTCCTGAGCTCGTTCATGACGCGCAGCCAGAATTTGGCCCCCTCGGTCTGCTCGATCCAGATGCCGAGCACCTCCTTGGTCCCGTCCGGCTGAATGCCCAGCGCGATGTAGACCGCCTTGTTGCGGACGAACCCTTCGTCGCGGATCTTCACCCGGATCGCGTCGAAAAACACCAGCGGATAGCAGGCGTCGAGCGGCCGACCCTGCCATTCGGCAACCGTCTCCAGCACCGCATCGGTGACGGTCGAGATCAGGTCCGGCGAGACGTCGATCCCGTACAGCTCCTCGAGGTGCCCGCGGATTTCGCGCACCGTCATCCCGCGCGCGTACATCGAGACGATCTTGTCGTCGAAGTCGGGGAAACGGCGCTGGTATTTGGCGATGAGCTTCGGGTCGAACGTCCCCGCCCGGTCGCGTGGCACGTCCAGCGTCACCTTCGATGTGCCCGTCAGCATCGTCTTTCTCGATGACCCGTTGCGCCGGTTGATGGTGCCTGCGGCGCCTTCGCTTTCCAGATGATCGTCGAGATCAGCCGACAGCATCCGCTCCGACAACGCCTTCTTCAGCTCGTCGAGCAGACCGTCCTTTGCAAACAGCTCCTGCGGGTCACGACCAGCCAGAAGCTGGTCCAAAACGTCCTTGTCGATTGCCATATCGATGGTCCCTTCCATTCCATCCTATGGCCTCCCGCACAAAATTCCTGACAGTCCCGTCGTCGCTGGCGACGCCGGCCAGCAATGCTTCGCGCACGGCCACTTCTACCGCCTCCAGCCCGTCGTCGAGCACCGCTGCCAGCACCCGCACGAACCGCCGGTCGGCATCGTCGCCG
>NZ_JAFCUK010000036.1:0-3983 GCF_049896485.1 Sphingomonas sp. DC4900 | reverse complement strand
TTGTAGACGCAACGTACAAATGGCACACTCCCGCTATTTAGAAAAGGCACAGCCGTTCTGCAGCGGGCCTCCGGTGCCATAACCATCCTCGGACATCGAGGATGTGTGAGCGATGACGGTGCTGACGATGAGTGCTGCCGAAGTGAGCCGGTTCGATACGCTGAAGCGGCTCGACCGCGGTGAGATCCGGCCGGTCGATGCCATGGCGCTGCTGGGCCTGCAGCGCAGTCAGCTGTACCGCCTGCTCAAGCGCCTCCGACGAGATGGCGCTGCCGGCCTCGTGTCCCGCAAGCGCGGGCGGCCGAGCAACAGGCGGTTCAGCGACGCTTTCCGCGACCATGTCGTTGGTATCGTGCGTGAGCGCTATGCTGACTTCGGTCCGACGCTGGCATGTGAGTACCTGGCCGAGCAGCACGGCATCACGCTATCGCGCGAGACGCTGCGGCAGATGCTGATGGCGGCCGGCGTGTGGAAGGCCAAGGTCGCGAAGCGCGCCCGGCTTCACCAATCGCGCTACCGGCGCGAGTGCCGCGGTGAGCTGGTGCAGGTCGACGGGTCGGATCATGACTGGTTCGAGAGCCGCGGTCCGCGTTGCACGTTGCTGGTCTATATCGACGATGCCACCAGCGAGCTCATGCACCTGGAGATGGCCGAGAGCGAGAGCGCCTTCTCCTACATGCGCGCGACCCGCAGCTACCTCGAGCGGCACGGCAAGCCGGTGGCCTTCTATTCGGACAAGCACAGCGTCTTCAGGAACAACAACGCGACCGCCGACAGCGACGGCATGACGCATCTCGGCCGAGCGCTCGACAGGCTCGATGTCGAGATCATCTGCGCCAACTCGCCGCAGGCCAAGGGTCGGGTGGAGCGTGCCAACGGCACGCTGCAGGACCGGCTGGTCAAGGCGATGAGGCTTGCGGGTATCTCGTCCATCGACGAAGCCAACGCCTTCCTCCCCTCCTATATCGCCCGGCACAATGCCCGCTTCGCCTGTGCGCCAGCGGACCCGCGCGATGTCCACCGCCCGCTGGCCGCGCATGAGAATGTCGAGGCGGAGATGGTGTGGCGCGAGGAACGGACCGTCACCGCTTCCTTGGCGCTGCACTTTAATAAGGCGATGTTCATTCTTGAGCCGACGCCCCTCGCCCGCTCGCTGGCGCGCAAGCGCGTGCATGTGTGCGAGTACCCGGACGGCCGCATCGAGATCCGCCACGGCGAGCGCGTGCTGCCCTACCGAGTGTTCGACAAGATGCGGCGCGTGAACCAAGCCGCCATTGTCGATAACAAGCACTTGGGTGCCGCCCTCGCTATGGCTCAGGCCATCCAGGCAGCCACACCGCATCATGCCAAGCGCAACAACAGCGAGCCAGCGCGGAGCTCGGGTTCAGTCGGTGTATTCACCCGCCCCGCCCCTGTAGGCGAAGTCGACCGGCGTCGGCTGTGTACGCCGAAGCTGAAGCGGGGCCCTCGCCTCTCCAACGAGGAACTCGTGGCACGCGGCCTTGGCGAGTACGTCCGTTAGCGCTCACCTAATGCACTATTAGCACTATGGTGTTGCCACGCTGTTCCTCGCTCCTGATTTGCGCTAGATATTCGATTGCAGGGGCCTTCCCCCACGCCGGGGAAACCATGACCGCTTCAACCGCCTTGTTGAATCGCTTGCGCGACATAACCGTCGCCAGACCGCGCCCGAAGCCGATCCGCTACGGGGCGGCTGTTCTTGCCGTGTCGGTGGTGGCCCTTGTGCAAGCGGCGATGCTCGGATCGTCCGCGCCCTGGTTCCTCTACACGCCGGCAGTCGTCCTGCTGACGCTGTTCCTTGGCCGCGGTCCCGGCATCCTGGCGACGATCCTGTCGGCGATCGGCGCGGGCCTGGTGGTGATGAGGGCTGACGAACCGCTGCTGCTCACCCCCGTTCATTGGGGCGCATCGGTCATCTTCGTTCTGACGACGCTGGGACTGGTGACGCTGGTGGAGGCGTTGCGCACCGCTTTGCTCGATGCCGATCGGCTCCGTGAGGAACGCGAACGAGCGCTGGTCGTCACGGCCGAACGTGAGGCATTCCTGTCCGGCGTGCTGGGCAGCTCAACCGACTGCATCAAGGTGCTCGATCTCGACGGCAAGCTGACCTTCATGAGCGAGGGCGGAAAGCGCGTCATGGAAATCAGCGACTTCAACGCCGTGGCCGGTTGTCCGTGGCCCGACTTCTGGCAGGATGCCGGCAACGCAGAGGCAAAGGCGGCGGTCGAAGCAGCGCGGAAGGGCGAGGCCCGCAGCTTTATCGGCAAGGCCGACACTTACCGGGGCACGCCCAAATGGTGGCATGTCGCGGTCAGCCCGATCGCCGGGCCGGAAGGGCGTCCTGACCGCATCCTGTCCGTGTCGCGCGACATCACCGAGCTGCGCGCCAGCGAGGAGGAGCGCGAGAGGTTCGTGCGTCTGGCCGAGAACAGCGCCGATTTTGTCGGCATGGCCCGCACCGATGGCAGCGTGTTCTACATGAACGATGCCGCCAAGCGGCTCGTCGGCTTGGAGGGTGCCGACATTACCAGGCTTACCATCGCCGACTTCTTCCCACCCGAGCAGGTCGAGACGGTCGCGCGTGAGGTGCTGCCGGCCGTGGACCGCGACGGGCAATGGGTCGGCGAACTCGACTTCCGGCATTTCCGCACCGGCGAGCTGATCCCGGTCCTCTACTCCGTCTTTCCGGTCACCGACGCGACCGGCGCGCTGATCGGGTACGGCACCGTCACCCGCGACTTCCGCGAACGCCGGCGCGCCGAGGACGACATGCGGCTGATGAACGGCGAGCTGGCGCACCGCCTCAAGAACGTGCTGGCTGTCGTCCAGTCGGTCGCGGCGCAGACGCTGCGCGGCGTACCCGAGGCGGAAGCGGCGAGCCGTAACCTGTCCGCCCGTCTGGTGGCGCTGGGCGCGGCGACCGACGTGCTGACCGGCACCTCGTGGCGCTCGGCCGATCTGCGCGAACTGGCGACACGCGCGCTGTCTCCGCATGGTCGCATCGGCGAACGCATTCTGCTGTCCGGCCCGGCCGTGACGTTGAGACCTGAGCTGACGGTTGCCTTCGCGCTCGCCCTCCATGAACTCGCGACCAACGCCGCCAAGTATGGCGCGCTATCGAACGACATTGGCACGGTGACGCTGGCATGGTCGGTGGACGGGGATGGCGACGATGGGGTGCTGGCAGTGTCTTGGCGCGAGCAGGGCGGTCCGCCCGTCACACCGCCGGAGCGCAAGGGCTTCGGTTCGGTGCTGATCGAGCGCTCGCTGCGCTCCTATTTCAGCGGTAAAGCTGCAACCGACTACCGGCCGGATGGGTTGGTGTTTGAACTCGAAGCGCGGTTGAAGGACGCCGCGATCACGACCGGGAACTGAAACGTGGGCCAAAGTACGCCGATCGGCAGCAAGACGATCCTGATCGTCGAAGATGAAGCCTTGGTACGATTCGACCTCGTAGACTTCTTCTCAGATGCAGGCTGGCGGGTTTTCGACGCGGAGAACGCCGACGCGGCCATCGCCATTCTCGACCTCCACAAGGAAGTTCGGGTTGTCCTGACCGACGTGCAGATGCCAGGATCCATGGATGGGGTGAAGCTAGCGCACTACGTACGGGAGCGCTTCCCCCCCACCGTGTTGTTCGTCGTCTCCGGCAATGTGCCGATCCGAGATGACGAACTGCCGGAACGCACGACATTCTTGCCAAAGCCATTCGATCCGCATCGGCTGTTGCGTCAGATCGAAGCGGCACAAGTGGGGTAAAGCTTACCCGGCACGTTAGTGGCCAGATAGGCTGACCGAGCCCGCTGCTGGCGCAGCGGGTCCGAGGGCGCAAGAGCCGCGATGACGACGCCCCAGCGGGGGCAGCGCTGCGCTGCTTGGGGGGCTACACGCTGCCCCCGCTGCCACGAGGCGGTGTCATTTCTATTTGGCGGGGAATGTGTCTTTTCTAACTGGCGGCAACA
>NZ_JAFCUK010000035.1:0-4305 GCF_049896485.1 Sphingomonas sp. DC4900 | reverse complement strand
ATCGTCGTCGATCAGGCGTCCGCGGCACACCCGCCAAGGTCAATGCGAACGCTGGTCTTGCGGCCAGCGACAAGGTAAACTCGGCCAGCGTCTCGGATGGCAGTCATGAGAGCGTACGACTTGAACCATCCTCTCACCGGCGCCCTTCCTAGACCATCAACATACGTCAGCTTCTGTCCCGTGTCGTGATCGCGACCCCCGCGGAGGCGACGATCAGGCCGGCGATCTGCACCGCGCCGAGCGCCTCCCCAAAGAGCATGAACGCCAGCACCGCCACGACGGGCGGCACAAGGTAGAACAGCGAGGCGACGACCGAGACCGCGCTGCGCCCGATCATCATCAGGAGCAAGGTCATCCCGCCGACCGACAGGCCGATTACCGACCAGGTTAGCGCGCTCCACGCCTCCCAGCTGCCATCGAAGCGCATATCCTCGGTCAGGAGCGCGACGGGCGCGATGACGAGGCCCGAGGCGGCGAATTGGATCGCCGCGCCGACGCGTAGGTCAACGCCACCGCCGCTGCGCTTCTGCCAGATGGTGCCGAGCGTGATGGCGACGGTCGCCAGCGCCGCGACCGCGACGGTGACGGGAGCCGCCGCGTGGACGGACGAGGTCACCTGCGGGGCGAGCACCATTGTCGCGCCGATCAAGCCGACCAGGATTCCCATCCACTGCCGACGGGTGACGCGGTCGCCAAGCATCGGCCCGGCCAGCGCTGCGGTCAGGAGCGGCTGCAGGCCTGTGATGAGGGCGCAGACCGCTGCCGGCAGGCCATGGCTGACTGACCAGAACACGCCCGCCAGATAAATTCCCTGGAGCAGGAGGCCAGCGACGACCGCGTTCGCCCACAACCGCGGTTCGCGGGGCCTGGACGCACCGGCGAGCGCAGCTAAGCCGGTGAATATGGCCGTACCGCACGCGAAGCGGATGGTCAGGAAAGTGAGCGGGTCCGCGTGGCCCGCGACGAGGCGTGCGACCAAAAAGCCAGTCGCCCAGATGCTGACGAACAGCATCGGGGCGACCGTAACGAGGTCGGGAAGCGACCGGGACCTACCGGACACTTGCCCGTGGAGAGAGGGTTCAGAAATTGATCGTGCCTTCGACCGTGAACATGCGCGGCGGGCCGTACGTCACCTCGGCATAGCCGGATGCTGCGGTGAGGGACGAATTGCCGCTGCCAATATAGGCCTTGTTGGTCAGATTGGTGACGCCCGCAGCGATGCTGTAGCGGTCGGCCCGGTCGGCGTAACGCAAGGTCGCGTTGACCAGCGCATACTTGTTCTGGGCGATCTGCTCGGTGTTCGGCGCGTCGAAGTAGGTCTTGCTGCGGTACGCGACGTCGACGCGCGGAGTGAGCGAACCCGAGCTCAACGGGATGCGGTAGGCGAACCCGCCGTTGAGGCTCCACTTCGGCGTATAGGCCTGCATGTCGTCGAGGTCGACGCGACCTAGCGCGCCAGGCGCAAGGTTCGCCTGCCCGGCATTGAGCGCGTTCGTGAAGCTGTCGTAGCCAAAATCCGTGTATCCGACGCCGAAATTGATCAGCAGCGGACCGATCGGGCTGACGGTTCCTTCGACCTCGAAGCCATTGATCGTCGCCTCGCCGGCGTTGCGCACGACCGGGGCGACGCCCTCGCGCACAACGATCTGGATGTCCTTGTATTTCGACTTGAAGGCTGCGGCGGAAAGCCGGAGCGTGCGGCCGATGAGCAGCTTGCCGCCGATCTCGTACGACGTCACCTGCTCGGGGTCGAATTCGGGCAGAAATTCCCGACCCGTCGGCGCGTTGGGCGAGATGACGGGCTGCACGATGCGGGTGTTGAAGCCGCCGCTCTTGAAGCCCTGCGAGTAGCTCGCATAGGTCATGAGCTCCGGTGTCCACTGATATTGCAGCGTCGCCGCGGGCGTGAACTTGCTGTTGGTCTTCGAGTTGAGGACCGGGTTGAAGAGGAAGGTCCGGGAGCCGGTGCAGGTCGCGGCCACCGCGCCCGTGCGCTGCGGCCCGAGGCAGACGTTCTGGGCGTTCAGCGGCGCGGGATAGGCCACGTTGTAGCCGACGTTCGTGTAGCCGTAGCCGCTGACGGCGGCGGTCTCGAACGGCGTGGCCTCCTTCTTGTCGCGGGTGTAGCGGAGGCCGACCGTCAGGTTCAGCTTGTCCGTGATCGCGAAGGACTCCTGCGTAAAGATCGCCAGCGATTCATTCTTGATGTCGGCGTTGTTGTTGAGGCCGCCGACGCGCAGTTCCTCGCCGGTGGTGGCGCTGATCTGCGACGGGAGGAAGACCGGGTAGAACTGGTAGTCGGTCTCGCGAAAATAGTAGGCGCCGAATTGGTACTTGAGGCGGCCGTTGGGGGTCTCGCCAAGGAACTGCAGCTCCTGGGTGAACTGCTTTATGTTGTCCTGGTTGACGGTCTCGAGGATGCGCAGCGGCGTGTTGTCGGCGTCGCGGATCGAGAAAGGGTTGGTCTCGCGATAGGCAGTGATCGACTTGACGGTCAGCCAGTCGGCGACGTCGTACTGGAGTGTCAGGCCGATGCCGTACATCTCCAGCTCGGACCGGCTGGGCGCGTTGGAGGCGACCTTGAAGGGGCCGAGGGCCGAGTACTGGTTGTTGGCGCAGCGGCGATCGTTGTTCTCCGGCACCGGCGTGACGGGGTTCGTCAGCGCGAAGCCGGGACAACCCGCGATTACCGAGGCGAAGCGGACGAACGCGGCGCTGGTGTTGATCCCGCCGAAGACGGTCGGCGACCCGTTCACGTCGTCCTTGGTGTAGTCGCCGATCAGCAGCGCCTCGAACTTGTCACTCGGCTTCCACAGCAGGCTTGCACGGGCCGCAAATGTGTTGACGTCACCGAAGTCGCGTCCGTCGAGGATGTTGGTGACGTAGCCGTCGCGGATGCGCTTGGTGGCCGCGAACCGTACCGCCAGCGTCTCGCTCACCGGGAGGTTGAGGACGCCGCGCAGATCCGCGCGCTTATAGTCACCGAGCGTCCAGCCAACGTTGCCGGACACGCCGGAGAAGTTTGGGCGCGCGGAGAAGACCTGGATGGCACCGCCGACGGTGTTGCGACCGAACAGCGTCCCCTGCGGGCCGCGGAGCACCTCGACGCGCTCAACATCAAGTAGCGATATGGCGGTTCCACTGGCGCGTGCGAAGTAGACGCCGTCGACGTAGAAGCCAACGCCGGGATCGGTCGAGGCCAGGAAGTCGGTCTGACCGACGCCGCGGATGAAAATCGCGGAGGACGAGCTGTTGCCGGATGCGGGCGCAACCGCGCTGAATTGGACATTGGGAGCGAGCTGGGTGAGCTTGTCGGAGGAGTCGATCTGACGCTCGGCGAGCGCGCTGCCCCCGAACGCCGCGACGGAAATAGGGACGTTCTGGATGCTCTCCTCGCGACGGCGCGCCGTCACGACGATGTCGCCAATGCCTCCAGGTTCCTCGGCGATGGGGTCGGACTGCTGTACGGGTGGGGCGGAGGCCGCCGGGGCCGGCGCGGCCTGTGCTGCCGAGGTGCCCGCCTCAACGACGGGCTGTTCCGGTGGCGTTTGGGCGGGAATGGTGGTCTGTGCCAAGGCAGGGGCGGGAACCACGCCAAGACCGATCGCGAGTGCCGTGCTGGACACAGTTCGGCGGATGGTCGCCGTGTAGCTTCGATGAGCCTTCATGTATTTCCTCCCCGTTCGCTCGACTGCCGGGGCTCCGCCCGGTCAGAACGCGTTCGTTGACGAAAGTTAGGAAGAAGTCTTTCCGAACGTCCAATACAGATGACGTATGCGATCGATACCTAGGAGGTCGGTGACACCAACAAGGTGACGTGACCCCCGCCTTTCATCCAGCTTCGACCAGAGACTGACCGGTGTTGTCGCGCATGAGCGCAGGTGAAGCAACGGGCGGGGTTAACCCCGCCCGTTGCTGTTCGAGCCTGGCAGCGAACGCTGCCGGGGTGGCGTAGCCGAGCGACGAGTGCGGCCGCTCGGTGTTGTAGTCGTCGACCCAGCGCGCCAGGATTGAGCGGGCTTGGCGAACCGTGAAGAACAGCGTCTCGTTGAGCAGCTCGTCGCGCATGCGACCGTTGAAGCTCTCGACGAACCCGTTCTGCGTTGGCTTGCCCGGCGCGATGTAGTGCCACTCGATGCGGGCATCGCCGGACCAGGCGAGCACCGCGTTCGACGTCAGTTCGGTCCCGTAGCACATTGGGAAGCGCTGGTTCGGGAGCCGCTATGGCCCTGATGAAGACAAGGCCGCGTAGCGGCCGCAGACTTCATCAGGGCAAGCCATGGCCGGTCAGCAGGTATCTAAAGT
>NZ_JAFCUK010000034.1:0-4964 GCF_049896485.1 Sphingomonas sp. DC4900 | reverse complement strand
TCCCGATCTCGCCGCCTGACACACCGCCAAGCGAACAGCCTAGAACACCAGGATGAGGGGTCCCTTTTCGACGCCGATCACCCCGCTAACGGGGTCCCTTTTCCACGCCGATCCACAGCTCTCGGCCTCGTCGCGGGAAGCCTGTTCCGCAGCGGCGACGATACGTTGAAGCTCCTGATGCCGACCTCGGTGCCGCTCGTCTTCCTGGCCGGCTTCGCATGGCCGCTCGATGAGATGCCGGGCTGGCTAGCGGCGATCGCCTGGTTCTCGCCGGCTACGGCCGCCATGCACCTGTTCATTCGCTTCAACCAGATGGGTGCTTCGATCGCTGAAGCCGCCACCCCGCTGTTGGTCCTGATCGGGTTGATGATCGGATACGGGGCGATCTGGTGCTTCGGTCGATCGCATGCCGGACGCGAGGATCCGACCAGCGATGCGGCGGGCTGATCGGTTGTATGTTGTTACGCAGCCGATGAGTTCGGATACCGCCCCGCCACGAAACACAGGCGACGGAGCGGTACCAATTGCCGAAATACGCCGGCGTCCCCTTTTCACAGACGACCTTGGCAGCGTGCAAGTGCCTCAAGGGTGTCCCACCACCACCTTCGAGAGAGAAGGTGTTGATCGGGTGAGGTGTAAGCGGCCAAACTGGAAAAGCCAAACTTCACGCCCTTCGCGCCGCCCCTCACGACAGCTTCAACATGCAAATCAGCATCAGGCTGATTCCGCCCAAGCAGAGGAGCGACAGCACCACCGCCAGCGTGACCCGTCCGCCAGCCTTGGCGACGGTGCGGATATCGACCCCGAGCCCGAGCGCCGCCATGGACACCACGGTCAGGAACGTCGCGGTATGTCCGATCGGCGCGACCGCGATGGTGGGCACCAGCCCGATCGATCAGTCGTTCGTTTCGAGATCTGGCCGATGACGAGCGTGGACAGGCGCTTGTCCGATCGATGATCACGCTGTCGCACGATCTCGGCTACCGGGTCGTTGCCGAGGGCGTCGAGACCGCCGCAGCCGCGGCGATCCTGGCCGAGTTGGAATGTGAGGAGGCGCAGGGTTACTATTTTGCCCGTCCGATGGAGGAAGAAGCGCTGCGGCTATGGCTCGTTGCCTCTCCGTAAGAATCATCCGTTGCAGCCTGACTGACACCTAGATCTGCCGACATACTTGGTTGCAAGCTGATCGACACCGCCGCTGAACATAATCCACAGCGGCGGCGGCGATCGGCATCGATGAGCGTCCTGTTCCCGGTTGTTCCGCTAATCAGCCGTGCGGCCGCATGACAACCTTGATTACACCTTCCTGCTTGTCACGGAACTTCGCGTACATCTCGGGCGCGTCCTCAAGACTGGCCGGATGCGTGATCACAAAGCTGGGATCGATCTCGCCCGCGACGATCTTATCCAGTAGCGGCTTGGTGTAACGTTGCACGTGGGTCTGCCCAAGCTTGATCGTTAGTCCTTTGTTCATCGCTGCACCGATCGGAAGCTTGTCACCCATCCCGACGTAGACGCCGGGCACGGAGACCGTGCCGCCCTTGCGGCAGCTCATGATCGCCTGCCGCAGGACGTGGACGCGATCAGTGGCGAGCATCATGCTTGCCTTCACCTTGTCCATGACCGCGTCCGCCGCCCCGTGCGCGGCCGCCTCGCAGCCGACAGCATCGATGCAGCTGTCGGGGCCCCGGCCCTTGGTTCGCGCCTGCAGCTCGTCATAGACATCGGTTTCGGCGAAGTTAATTGTCTCAGCGCCACCGGCCTCCGCCATGGCGAGTCGCTCGGGCACCTCGTCGATCGCGATCACGCGGCCGGCGCCCATCATCAGCGCGGAGCGGATGGCGAACTGGCCGACCGGACCGCAGCCCCAGATCGCGACGGTGTCGCCATGCTCGATCTGCGCATTCTCGGCGGCCATGTAGCCGGTCGGGAAGATATCCGATAGGAAGAGGGCCTGCTCATCGGTAACGTTGTCGGGTATCTTGATCGGACCGACATCCGCCATCGGCACGCGAAGATACTCAGCCTGGCCGCCGCAGTAGCCGCCCAGCATGTGGCTGAAGCCGAACAGCCCGGCGGGCGAATGGCCCATCGCTTTGGCGGCCATTTCGGCGTTCGGATTGGTTTGATCACAGGCCGCAAACAGACCTTTTTTGCAGAACCAGCACTCGCCACAGCTGATGGTGAACGGCACCACTACCCGGTCCCCGATCTTGAGGTTGGTGACCTCGGACCCGAGCGCCACGACCTCGCCCATGTTCTCGTGGCCGAGGATGTCGCCGGCCTCCATGGTGGGCTGGTAGCCATCCAGCAGGTGAAGGTCCGACCCGCAGATCGCGCAGGCGGTTACTTTGATGATCGCATCGCGCGGGTGCTTGATCTCGGGATCCGCGACGGTGTCGACACGGACATCGCCCTTACCGTGCCAGCATAGTGCGCGCATGTCGTTTCCTCATCTGAGTGGATGTCCCTGTCGTCAGGGCCATGTCTATGACGCTCAACGCCTTGAGCCGCGGCATGGGTCCCCGTCTATTTGATTCGTTTACATCAACGAGCGGCCGTAAAACGGCCGTACGGCCAGCGGGTTGAACGCAGACGGCATGCCCGGCTCGAAAGCCAGCAAGATAATGAAGTGGGTCGCCCAGGCCGTGCAGCCGGCCGACACGATGGTGACAGGTTCCCACAGGCTGCGCGTCTGCGCGTCTTCCGCCCTGAGCGTACGGCATGGTCGGCCAGGGCAAAGGACGCATAGTGCGGATCGCCCAATACACGACTGTGTCCCGCGCCCCATTTGAAATCGGATACGCTGCCCGTCCGTGGTAAAGACGCGCAGCGTATCTGAGTGAATATGGGATAATCCCGATTATTTGGGGAAATGAATCCCGCAGAGCTTGTTGCCGTCGGGATCGCGGACATAGGCCAGTTCGATGGTGCCCATCGACGCCGTGTGACGCGGGCCGGGCGGAGCTTCGATCGAGGTGCCGCCATTGGCGACCGCGATATCGTGGAACTGCTTCACCTGCTCCGGCGAGTTGCACGCAAAGGCGACGGTGCTGCCGTTCGCCACGGTCGCCGGTTCGTCGTTGATCGGCTGGCTGACGATGAAGTTGGTCCCGTTGCCATTATTGTAGATGAGCCGGGTATGGCCGCTGTCGGCAATGTTCAGCGTCGCTTCTCCCACGCCCAGGGTGCCAAGCACCGTGTCATAGAAGCGCTTTGATCGTTCAATGT
The DNA here is from genome assembly GCF_049896485.1 of Sphingomonas sp. DC4900. Classification (NCBI taxonomy): domain Bacteria; kingdom Pseudomonadati; phylum Pseudomonadota; class Alphaproteobacteria; order Sphingomonadales; family Sphingomonadaceae; genus Sphingomonas; species Sphingomonas sp. DC4900. The sequence goes on along the minus strand of NZ_JAFCUK010000034.1, from coordinate 1,733 downwards.
CGTTCGATCCAACCATCGTGTGAAACAGCACTTCATTCTCTCCTGCAGAGGGTATCTTTGACATACATTCCCCAAGTGGCATGCCGTCTGACGTGAGTTTCGCCTGAATCCGACCGCAGGACAATCATTTTCCGTCCCGAGCGGCGTCGTCGGGCGCGCAAGGCGCTGAGACAGGGCAGATCGGCCCGCGAAGCCGCCGTGTTGTGCCCTGGTGGCGGTGTTTTTCAGCGCAGCGGACAGACCCATCCTGCCGTTTTCGTTCAGTTTGGGCGTGGATGGCGGTCATGCGCATAGCGGAGGCGCTCGCAATCGGCGGATGGCGGCGAGGATGGCGCGGACCATCGGACCGGTGACGGCCACCTCGGCCAGCTGGAAGGTGATGGCGCGGGCATGGCGGACGACACGTGCCCCGATCTTGATCAGCTTCAGTTGCAGGCTGGTCAACGACCAGTCGGCCATCGTCTCGGGCAACTCGATGCAGCGCAAGAAGATGGCCAGGTTGTAGGCCAGCGCATGCAGTTGCAGTCGCACCTCATTGTCGCGGAACTTCCGGCATGACAGCCGCGTCCAGTGGAAGGCATATTTACCTTCCTTGATGTGCTGCTCGGCGGTGCCGCGCTGGTTATAGAACCGCACCACCCAGTCGGGCTCCATCGGCAGGTTGGTGACGATGAAGCCGACACGCGGGAACAGTTCGCCCGGATGCCATTCGATCTTGGCGATCACCCGGCGTTCCTTGTCCCAGGATGCCGCCTGATACTCGAAGTCTTCGTAGAAGCGCTTGACCTTGGTCAGCGAAGGTCGCCCGACAGGGCGCGTCAGCCGATGCGCGATCTTCTCGCGCAGGACGTTGTTCGCAGGCAGCCGGATGGCGTAGAAGAATCGGGCTTCTTCCAGCCGCTCATAGATCGCGGGGATCGCGTAGGCGGCGTCAGCCCGGAAGAACCGGCCGCAAAGGTCGCGCTCCGCGTAGCGGGCGATGACGGGGTCGAGAACGTCCCGCCAGCCATCGGCGCTGTGGACGTTGCCATGGCGCAAGGCGCAGCGCTCCAGCATGCCGAACTGGTTGAACAAAAAGTTCGGGTGATAGCAGGTGCAGTCGAAATGCCCGTTCCAGGCCGCGCCCTCCTGATCGCCATGGGTGGGGCTGACCGAACTGTCCATGTCCAGAACGATGTACTTCAGCCCGTTACGGTCATGGAACCGGTCGATCCATTGGCCATTCAGGTCGGCCAGCGCGGCACGGTTCTCGGGCTGTGCCAGTGTCTCGGTCTCGAACCGTCCCATCTGCGAGGCCGAGGCCGCTTGCGCATCGACAGCCCTTCCACCCACGACCTGGCGCATCACCGGATCGAGGGCCAGGCGGTCGGCGTCGTTCACATCCTCGTATCCGGCCAGTCGCCCGAACACCGATTGCCGGAACAACCCGTCAAGCCGGTGGACCGTGTTCTTGCCGCGCCGGGTGTCGCGCAATGCTTTTGCCGCCAGATCGGACAGCCCGAGCGCGTCATCCAGCTCGCGCATCACCAGCAGGCCGCCGTCGGAACTGAGCTGCGCACCTCGGAACTCCACATGCACCCGGCGGTCGAACTCGACCCGATCTGCCCGCTTCGAACCCGCACCCTCTGGGTGATCCATCAAACGCGCCCCTCACGGCCATCAACACCATGATTTATATCGGAAATATTGAGATCCTGACAGCAAAATCAGCGATTTACTTGGGGAATGTGGGG
>NZ_JAFCUK010000033.1:0-5072 GCF_049896485.1 Sphingomonas sp. DC4900 | reverse complement strand
TGAACGTCCAGACCAACGTATTTCACTGCCTCCGTCATGACTCGTCTCCGCTGCTGACAAATCCATCATCAGCATCTCAGATTCGAGCCTCCAAGGCTCCGGCAGTCATGGGGTCTAAGGTTTTGCCGTGCCTTCGACGGCGCGCATCTGGCGAAGCGGTCTGAGCGCGGTGGATGGCGCATCGGGATCGGTCCAGAGGTAATCGCCGGTGAGATTGATATGCTGCCAACCGAGCGGTGATAGGTGTTGCAGCAGGTCCGGCGGGACCGGCCGGCCGAGGTTGGCGAGATGCATCCGGGCGGCTTGCAGGTAGGTCGTGTTCCACAGGACGATGGCACCGGCGACGAGGTTCAGCGCGCTCGCCCGATGGCTTTGGGCTTGCAGCGCATGATCGCGGATACGGCCGATGCGATGGAAGAAGATGGCGCGTTTCAGGGCATTTTCCGCTTCTCCCTTGTTGAGTTCGCGGGTGGCGCGGCGACGCTGTTCGGGCTGCTCGATCCAGTCGAGCGTGAACAGGGTACGCTCGACGCGACCGATCTCGCGCAACGCCAGTGCCAGGCCGTTGGCGCGTGGATAGGAGCCGAGCCGTTCCAGCATGATCGAGGCGCTGACGACGCCTGTGCGGATCGAGGTTCCCAGTCGCAGCACGTCGTCCCAGTGTGCCTCGATCAGACCTTCGTCGATGCGGCCCGCGACCAGCGGCGCAATATCGGGGCCGGGTTCGATGCCGTTAAACAGGTGCAAACGGCGTGCGGCGATATTCGGGATACGCGGCGCGAACCGGAACCCAAGCAGATGACATAGCGCGAACACATGGTCGGAGACGCCCCCGCCATCGACGTGATGCTCTTCGATGTGCAGATCGGCGCCGTGGTGGAGCAGCCCGTCGAGCACCTGTGCCGCCTCGCTCGCCGAAGCGGAGATAACTGTGGAATGGAACGGCGCGTAGCGATCCGAGACGTGGCTGTAAAAGGAGACAGCCGGCTCTGTCCCCTTGTGCGGATTGACTGCGCCGGTTGCCTGGGCGCGGCGGTCGAGCGGAAAGTTCTGACCGTCTGAGCTGGACGAGGTGCCGGACCCGAACAGCGCGGCCAGCGGCGCGGTGTGTTGGGCGTCGACAAGCCGGGCGAGCGCGCGACCGTAGGTTTCCTCGCGCAGATGCCACGAGGCGAGCCAACCGAGTTGGCGCTGGGTCACGAGATTGCAGGCTTCCGCCATGCGCGTATGGCCCAGATTGGTGGCATCGGCGAGCACCGCCGTGAGGATCGCACGTGGTTCATCCGCGGCACGGCCACTTTGCAGATGCGTGAAGCACTGGCTGAACCCGGTCCATCGATCGACTTCGGCAAGAAGGTCGGTGATGCGGATCGCGGGCAGATGCGCATAGAGCGGCGCAAGGGCGGTATCGGATTCCTCGGGAGTAATCGCCTTCAAGGGCGAAATCCGCAGCCTGCCCAAGCTGAGCTGCACGTCTTCCAGCGCGTCCGTCTCCGCCTTTCGCTCGACCTCGGCCAATCGACGGGCGAGGCGGGCGCGTCGTTCGGCCAGCCAGATATCGGCCGTATCCGGTGCCGGTATCGGCAAGGGGCCGGCCGCGCGCATGTTGGCGAATACGGGGGCAGGAATGAGTTGCTGCTCGACAGCACGATAGCGTCGGCTTCCCTCGACCCACATGTCGCCGGCGCGAAGCCGGTCGCGAAGCTCGACCAGCACGCACAATTCATAGATCCTGCGATCGGGAATGCCGGTGCCGATCGCCCGACGCCAAGCTTGCCGGATGAAGCCGACTGGCGTGCCTGCAGGCAATTTGCGCAGATGACCAAAATGAAGGTCGCGCATGATCGCGACCGCTCGCGCGAGCGCATGGCAGGCTGGCACCGCCCCGAATGTGAACGAGGCGATGAACGAGGGACCGACCTGTCGGAGGACGGGGTAATTGGTCGCGGCGACCGCGACGGGATCGACCGAATCGGGGCGGATCAGCTTGCGGGCTTCATCGACCTCGCGGCCGAGATCATTCCATCCGATCGCTGCCTCGACCGCAGCGCCGATATCGCCACCTGATATCTTGGCGGCGAGCAAGGCAGCGCCGAGTTGGGCAAGCAGCCGGATTTTGCCGTTGATGGTGCGCCGGTTGCGCTTGAGTGTCGTGTCCGCGCTGTTCTGTTCGCGCCGGAACATCTGCCCAAGCAGGCGATCGAACATCAGCACCGCATCGTCGGTGAGGGTAACGATGGTTTCGAGGATGGTCGCCACCAATGTGGCGCGACGCCGCGTCGCTTGCAGCGTCCGAACATGTTGCGCGGTCAGCCGCACGCCTTCCTGGCACAGGCGTCGGAGGCGCTCGGGATGGACGCCTACGGCGATATCCGGATCGATCCCGATGGCCCGAAGCAGTGTCAGTCGCTCGATGATGGCGGCGAATGTCTTTCGGCCGGGCTTGCCGGGTGACTGCCGCACCCAGGCCAGATCGCTCAAGTTCGTGCCTGTGTGGGGCAGGAGAAGCGCATCGAGCAGCCGGCGCTGTCGAGCATCGAGTCCTCGGGTCAGATGCTCGGCGACATGGCGTTCGGCATCGAGCAACGCCTGTGCGACCATCCGCTCGACCGAACTGATGCCCGGCACAATGATGCGCCGTCGCCGGCACTCATCCAGCATCACGCGCGCCAGCCTAGCCCCGCTGGTCGTCGTCAGCGCGATCGGCAGGAGCCATTCCTGCAACGTCGTTCGCAGCGGCCGACTGAGCGGCATGAAGCCGAATGCATCGCGCAGTGCATCGAGCTGTTCGTACCGGGTCGGGCCGCGCGTCGCGTAGTCGGCCAGCACCTCGGGTCCGACCTGCAATTGCTCTGCGACGAACGCGAGCGGCGTATCAGGGATCAGTTCACCGGGTCGCAGGAAACGGCCAGGATAGCGCAGCGCGCAAAGCTGGATCGCGAAACCCAGCCGGTTATGCGGTCGCCTCCGGCGGACGATGATGGCCAAGTCGTCCCGGCTCAATGTCCAGTGCTGGACGAGCAGGGTTTCGTCGTCGGGAAGCGCGAGCAACGCCGCGCGTTGCTCGTCCGACAGGACGGCGCGACGCGGCATCGGCTTAGACCTTGGCCGGTGCGGTCCAGCCGATCCGGGCAAGCGTGCCGAGAAGGGTCGAACGCGGCACCTTGAAGGTCCGGCAGACGGACGCCTTGCTGGCCCCGCCATCCAGCGCGGCGGTGATCCGCTCGAGCGTTTCGGCGTCGATCATCGGCGGGCGGCCACCTTGGCGTCCCCGGCGTTTGGCAGCAGCCAGTCCCGCCATCACCCGTTCGCGCGTGAGCGCACGCTCATATTGTGCCAATGCACCGAACAGCGAGAACAGCAATTCGCCGTGCGGCGTGGTCGTATCCATCTGCTCGGTCAGCGACCGGAACGCGATGCCGCGCGCCTTCAGATCGGTGACGATCGTCAGCAGGTGCGGCAGCGAGCGTCCGAGCCGGTCGAGCTTCCACACGATCAGTGTGTCGCCCGCGTTCAGATAGTCGAGGCAGGCTTTCAGGCCTGGTCGGTCGTCGCGCGCGCCGGATGCCTTGTCGGTATGGAGATGCCGATGATCGACCCCGGTTGCGACGAGCGCGTCCCGCTGGAGATCGACCGTTTGGCGGTCATCGGTCGTTGACACCCGCATATATCCGACCAGCATGTACGACAAACCCTCGAAAGCATGTTTTCGAACACCCTATCAAAGCGACAGGGTTTGTCGATCGTTATGGGCTGAGGCGGGTATGGTTCGGCAAAAGCGCAGGTCCGGAGCGTCGCCTATCACCTGTTTGCCGTCACGCGTCTGCTGTCCGTATGGACGCAAGTAGAAGGCACGCTGATGCCGCAAGAAGCACCAGGTCCTTCAACAGGAACTGTCCGGTTCCGGCCGAAATCGCCGGGAACCCGCCAGCGGTCGGCTCGGCGACGCCAGGCGTGCTCAGGAAAAACGTCAGTGTCACGGCATAAGTCAGGCATGACATCGCCGCGCCGAGAGCGGAGGCCGTCTTGTTGAAAGCACCGATAATCAGCGCAGCGGCCGTCGCGAGCTCGACGGTGCCTATAAAATAGCTTCCACCCTGCACCCCAAAAACGGCCGGAATCCAGCTCATGATCGGACTGTTCTTCATCAATGGCGCGATGCCCATCGCTTCATAGCTCGTGAATTTCATGCAACCGAACCAGAGAAAGATGACCACCAGCGCCCAGCGCAGCAACGCGAGAGACCCGCGAGAGCCGGTCGTCTTTTCAGCTATGTGTAATGTCGAAAACATGGTGCCTCGCTTTCATCATGGCGCATGACCTGCCTTCATGCTTAGACAGGCGTGATATATGCGCTGCGCATACACTATACGCCGTCAATGAATGAGGCAACCCTTTGAACGTACTCTCGGACCGGCTCGTCAATCTGTTCGGCGCCCTCGCAGTGGGCATCACCGATCGAATTAAGAAGGCGGCATTCGACCCGACGATACCCGGCGGTGGCGAAACCACCGCGGCGATCGTCGTCATCGGTCACGCGACCGGTCTTTCGATCGACGAATTAGGACGGGTGCTAGGCTTGTCCCACGCGGGGACGGTGCGGCTTGTCGATCGATTGGTTGCAGCCGGGTTCGCCGTTCGATCCAAAGCGCTACGGGACCGTCGTGCAGTAGCGCTGATGCTCACTGAGGCAGGCGAGACTCGCCTATCTGCGATCCTGCAACGAAGAAACGAGACTTTATCCGAAATCCTTAGCCATGTCTCGAATGCTGACCGCCTCGTGCTGGAACGTATTGCCGAGACAATACTTGCGCAGATGTCTGACGACGCTGTCTCGGCGCTGACGATATGCCGGCTCTGCGACGAGAGGCGATGCTACAACTGTCCGATGGATGCCTTTGGAATGCTGGAGTCGTCGACGCATAGAGTCGACCCATAAGTGCGCGCAGAGACGCTTAGACCCCATGACTGCCGGAGCCTTGGAGGCTCGAATCTGAGATGCTGATGATGGATTTGTCAGCAGCGGAGACGAGTCATGACGGAGGCAGTGAAATACGTTGGTCTGGACGTTC
>NZ_JAFCUK010000032.1:0-2500 GCF_049896485.1 Sphingomonas sp. DC4900 | reverse complement strand
ATGGGTCTGTGACTTAATGTATCAAGCAAGCTTAAGCCGATAGGTGTAGGCGCAGCGAAAGCGAGTCTGAATAGGGCGACTTAGTTTGATGTATTAGACCCGAAACCCGGCGATCTAGGCATGACCAGGATGAAGGTGCGGTAACACGCACTGGAGGTCCGAACCGATTAACGTTGAAAAGTTACCGGATGAGTTGTGTTTAGGGGTGAAAGGCCAATCAAGCCGGGAAATAGCTGGTTCTCCGCGAAAACTATTGAGGTAGTGCCTCGAGCGGACACCCTAGGGGGTAGAGCACTGGATGGATGCGGGGGTCGCGAGATCTACCAACTCTAACCAAACTCCGAATACCTAGGAGTGATACTCGGGAGACAGACGGCGGGTGCTAAGGTCCGTCGTCAAAAGGGAAACAGCCCTGACCTACAGCTAAGGTCCCCAAGTCGTGTCTAAGTGGGAAAGCATGTGGAAATCCCAAAACAACCAGGAGGTTGGCTTAGAAGCAGCCATCCTTTAAAGAAAGCGTAACAGCTCACTGGTCTAAACAAGGGTTTCTGCGGCGAAGATGTAACGGGGCTCAAGACACGCACCGAAGCTTAGGGTGTGTACTTTGTACACGCGGTAGCGGAGCGTTCCGTACGCCTGTGAAGCGATCTGGTAATGGGTCGTGGAGGTATCGGAAGTGCGAATGCAGACATGAGTAGCGATAAAGAGGGTGAGATGCCCTCTCGCCGAAAGACCAAGGGTTCCTGCGCAAGGCTAATCCGCGCAGGGTGAGCCGGCCCCTAAGACGAGCCCGAAGGGGGTAGTCGATGGGAACCACGTTAATATTCGTGGGCCTGGTGGTGTGTGACGGATGGTGTGTGTTGTCTGACCTTATCGGATTGGTCAGGCTTCGAAACTGTCCCAGGAAATAGCCCCACCGTATAGACCGTACCCGAAACCGACACAGGTGGTCTGGTAGAGTATACCAAGGCGCTTGAGAGAAGTGTCCTGAAGGAACTCGGCAAATTGCCTCCGTACCTTCGGAAGAAGGAGGCCCCACGTAAGCGCAAGCTCTCGTGGGGGGCACAGGCCAGGGGGTAGCGACTGTTTAGCAAAAACACAGGGCTCTGCTAAGTCGGCTTCAAGACGACGTATAGGGCCTGACGCCTGCCCGGTGCCTGAAGGTTAAGTGGAGGGGTGCAAGCTCTGAAATGAAGCCCAGGTAAACGGCGGCCGTAACTATAACGGTCCTAAGGTAGCGAAATTCCTTGTCGGGTAAGTTCCGACCTGCACGAATGGCGTAACGACTTCCCCACTGTCTCCAGGACATGCTCAGCGAAATTGAATTCTCCGTGAAGATGCGGAGTACCCGCGGTTAGACGGAAAGACCCCGTGCACCTTTACTGCAGCTTCAGAGTGGCATTAGGAAAGAACTGTGTAGCATAGGTGGGAGGCTTTGAAGCATTGGCGCCAGCCGGTGTGGAGCCATAGGTGAAATACCACCCTGTTGTTTTCTGATGTCTAACCTCGCACCGTTAGCCGGTGCAGGGACCCTCTGTGGCGGGTAGTTTGACTGGGGCGGTCGCCTCCTAAAGAGTAACGGAGGCGCGCGATGGTGGGCTCAGGCCGGTTGGAAACCGGCTGTTAGAGTGCAATGGCATAAGCCCGCCTGACTGCGAGACTGACAAGTCGAGCAGAGACGAAAGTCGGTCATAGTGATCCGGTGGTCCCTCGTGGAAGGGCCATCGCTCAACGGATAAAAGGTACGCCGGGGATAACAGGCTGATAACCCCCAAGAGCTCATATCGACGGGGTTGTTTGGCACCTCGATGTCGGCTCATCACATCCTGGGGCTGGAGCAGGTCCCAAGGGTTTGGCTGTTCGCCAATTAAAGTGGTACGTGAGCTGGGTTCAGAACGTCGCGAGACAGTTTGGTCCCTATCTGCCGTGGGCGTCGAAATTTGAGAGGAGTTGACCCTAGTACGAGAGGACCGGGTTGAACGTACCTCTGGTGTACCTGTCGTCGTGCCAACGGCGCAGCAGGGTAGCTATGTACGGACGGGATAACCGCTGAAAGCATCTAAGCGGGAAGCCTCCCTCGAGATAAGATTTCATAGGACGGTCGGAGACCACGACCTTGATAGATCGGATGTGGAAGTGCGGTAACGCATGGAGCTAACCGATACTAATTGTCCTATTCGCGCTTGAGAGGACACACCATCAATGACAACCCTGGGTTGTCGACGATAGGCGTGGATGTCAGCGTCGAACGCCAGATACATATTCCAGTAACAGTGCACGCATCGATTTGAACCAGCTGACCCACTAGTACGACACGCATGAAGCGTGCCGCACTAGCGGCTCAGCTCCCGCACACGCTTCATTGCCTGGTGGCTATAGCGTCGGTGTCCCACCCGATCCCATCCCGAACTCGGCCGTGAAACCCGACTGCGCCAATGGTACTACTGCCTAAGCAGTGGAAGAGTAGGTCGTCGCCAGGCATTGAAGCCTGTGCGGGAAA
>NZ_JAFCUK010000031.1:0-7036 GCF_049896485.1 Sphingomonas sp. DC4900 | reverse complement strand
AGCGATCCCGTTGACGGTGGGAGCCATCTGGCTCAGATTGCATGCCGCGCCGACGGTTGTCGGCGCATGGATATCTGCTGGCCAAAACCCGCCGCTGCTTCCCGACATAGGACGTTGTCCGACCTGATATGCGCGGGCGGACCACGCTCGATGAACAACTCGGCCAGCGCTGCCAGTACGTCTTCGTGTTTGAGCTGGCGCGCGACGACGAGTGCCAGGCACTCCCTGCTCGCCTCGTCGATAATGGTAAGGATGCGGAACTTGCGTCCGTCATGGGTGCGTTCCTCGACGAAGTCGTAAGCCCAGACATGCCCCGGATACTCCGGCCGCAACCGGATGCACGAGCCATCGTTCAGCCATAACCGGCCGCGTTTCGGCTGGCGCTGCGGCACCTTCAGCCCCTCGCGTCGCCAGATCCGTTCCACCCGTTTATGGTTCACCGACCAACCCGCCGCATGCAGCAGCGCCGTCACCCGGCGATAGCCGTAGCGCCCGTACTGCCTGGCAAGGGCGATGATATCCTCGGTCAGCGCCTCTTCGTCATCTGCCCCGAACGGCACCTTGCGCTGCGTCGACCGGTGCTGACCCAGCATGATCTCAACCTCACGTAGCTTCCCGATAATCTCCTCGGGCTTGTGCTTCTTCGCAGGCATTCGTCGTCCCTTCCTTGGTCCAGACTGTAATAGTCGATGGACCACTCAGAAGGGGGCAGCTCAGACCGGCACATGGTAGTGCGCGGCAGGGTCGGTGACGCGGAACACGGGATCGATCTCGGGGAAGAATGGCACCGCCTTCGCATCCGGGTAGCCTGCCATGTCGAACAGCAGCTTGTAGGTGCGCGGCGCGAACTTCGACGGCTACCTACCCGACGCCGATATCTCGGTTGAAACCGGGCAAACCTATAGTCCTGCATGACGATCTGGCATCTTGCATCACCGCGAGCAGCTATCGAAACCGGCGTTTATCACCTACAGTCCTGCAAGGCAGGGTCGCCGGTCCTGCGAAACCGATGGTGGGGGTGCCGTTGCGACCTGTGTCAGCTGCGATCTGTGTTCCGGTCCGCAACGAGGAGACTGCGTTACCGAAGTTGCTGGAGGCGATCGAGCGACTGGACCTGGGCGACGTCGAGGCTGCCGTGTTCTTCCTCCTTGATAATTGCTCGGATGCGAGCGAGCAGGTAATACTCGAGCATGCTGGTCGCATGGCCCTTCCGTTCACGGTGGCTCAGGGAGACCCGTCCCCTGATGCCAATGCCGGTCGTGCACGCCGGGCCGCCATCGCCCTCGGCCTGCATCATGCGGCGAGCACGCCCCACGGTATTCTCCTGACGACCGACGCCGACAGCCAGCCCCGTGCCGATTGGGTCAGGGCGGCACTGCAGGGCCTGGCCTCGGCCGACCTTGTCGCCGGGCGAATCGTCCGGATCGCAGCGGAGCGGGATCCGGTGCAGGGGAGGGTCGAGCGCTACCTCGATCGGCTTCACGCCTACCGACGATCGGTCGACCCCGTTCCGTGGGACAGTCCGACCGGCTCCCACTGCTCGGGAGGCGCCAACATGGCCTTCCGACCCGGAGCCTATCAGGCGCTGGGTGGCTTCCAGCCGGTGCCATGCGGCGAGGACGCCGCCCTGCTCGACGATGCCGGGCGCGCCGGGTTTCGCGTGCGCCGCGATCCCGGCATGGTGGTTGCGACCTCCTCACGGCGGCTCGGCCGGGCGCCGGGCGGCATGGCGGCTGCGCTCAGTGCCATCGACCATCACGGGGCACCCTCAATGCCGCATCCCCGAGGGGCGGCATGGCAATACCGACAGCAGGCGGAGGCGCGCCGCATTTGGGCCGGGCTCCCCGATTCCTTTGTCGCAGCTCGCTTCGGCGACCGTATCGGATTGACCGGTGACCATGTGATCGGCGTTGCGCGCGACTGCCCCAACGCAGAGGCGTTCGCCATGCGTGTCGTGCCGGCACTGCCCGATATACCCGATGTCACCCTCGTCGAGGCCGAGCATGCCTTGGCAACGCTCGAGAACCAGCTTTGCGAGCAGGCGGTATGACGACGGCCGGAGCTCTGCGTCATGGGATCGTCGCGGCGGGGTGGGCGACCGATCCCGCCGGCGATCCGACGACGCCCAAGGCATATCTGGACCTGCTCCGCCCTCTTTACGCTGCGGGACGCCGGGATCTCCCCATCGGGCGCCTGCTTGAGGGGCATGTCGATGCGGTGCAGATCGTGTTTCGATACGGCACGTCGTCCCAGGTCGCTGCGTTGCGGGCGCGCATCGCTGCGGGAGCGACGTTGGGTGTGTGGAATGCGGGCCTGCCGGGTGAGCCGCTGGTGCTTACCGGCGGACGGCTGACCGGCGGCAAGGGCTATGCATCGGGGGCGGGGATACTGACTCACGCGCTGGTAACCGCGGATAGCGAACGCGGACCGCAGCTGCTCCTGCTCGACCTCGAGGCCGATCCGCCTGCCATCGATCGGGAGTGGTGGCAGACGATCGGCATGCAGCGCTCGGAGACACATCTGGTGCGCTGGTCCGGCTCTGTGATCGGTGAAGACGGCCGTATCGGCGAGCCCGGCAGCTATGCGCGGGAGCCGTTCTTCAGCGGAGGCGCGCTGCGCTTCGCCGCGGTTCATGCCGGCGGTATCGCGGGTCTGCTGGACGCGGTGCGTGACCACCTGACCACCCACGAGCGCGCTTCCGATCCGTTCCAGGCATCACGGCTCGCCGACCTGTTCCTGCTTGCCCAGGGTGCAGCGGCGAGCATCCGCGACACGGCGGGCGCCTGGTTCAGCGGGACGGATGCGGAACGCCTCGCCCGGGTGTCCGCTGCGCGGCTATCGATCGCCGGTTTTGCCGAGCGCGCCCTGACGATCGCGCAGGAGGCGGTGGGGCTGCAGGGGTTGTTCCTGTCGCATCCGCTGGCGGCAAAGATCGCCGATCTCATGGTGTACCTGCGCCAGCCGGCGCCTGACGCGCATCGCCTTCGCGTCGGCCAGGCTGTCGCCGAGCACATCCTCGACCCCATCCTGTGAGGATCGCGCTGCGAAACGTGCGTGTCGCGCTGGTGATCGCCCCGCACCCGGATGACGAGGTCATCGGCGCGGCAGGCCTCATTGCGCGGCTTCGCCGCCATGGAGCTCGGGTCCGGGTTGCGGTCGTGACCGATGGTGCCGCATCTCACCGGGGCAGCCGAAAATGGCCGAGGACGCGACTGGTCGCGGCTCGCCAGCGTGAGAGCCTTCATGCGCTACGTCGTCTCGGCATCGTTGCTGGCGACGTCTCGTTCCTCAATTTGCCCGATGGCCAGTTGCCCTCGATCCCGGGGCGCTGTTATCGCGCGCTGCGCCGCCAGGTCGCACGATGCCGGGATCTCGATCTCATCGTCGGACCGGCCTGCGATGACGACCATCCCGATCACCGCGCCGTAGCCGCGGCCGTAGCCGGATGCCCGGGTGGCGCCAGTCGGCTGACCTACCGCGTGTGGCCGCCTCGCCCGGACAGGTCCGGACCGGCATGGCGCATCGCTGTGCCCGGGGGAGTTTCGGTGAAACGGTCCCTGATCCGCGTCTACCGGACGCAGCTCGGCGCCGTTTCCGATGACCCAGCAGGCTTCACGATCGCGAGACACGAGCTTGCGGCCTTTGCTCGTCCGGTCGAGCGCTACCGGCCGGGTTCGAAGTGACGAGCCCGATCGATCTTGCCGGGTTCGCCGCCAAGTTCGCCGGCGACGACGATCCCTGGCGCACCTTCACCGCCCGTGACGAGGCGGTGAAGCGTGCCGCGATCCTGCACGCGATAGGTCACCGACCGGTCGGACGGGTGCTGGAGCTGGCCAGCGGCAACGGATCCAACAGTGCCGCGATCGCGAGGATGGCGTTGCGCCTCGATGCGACCGAGGGCACGAGGGAGGGGGTCGACCTGACGGCACGCGCCGTTGCCGCCTGGCCTCGTGCGTGCGCATCGCTGCTCGTGCTCCCCGGTCGACCGCCACGTCTCGTCTATGACGTGATCGTGATCGCCGAGATCCTGTATTACCTCTCAGCGCGAGAGATGGCCCGGGTTGCGCGTGAGATGGCCGCTCGCCTGCGCCCAGGCGGCATCATCGTGCTCGCGCACCACAGGATTGATTTCTACGATTTCGTCCAGCATGCGGCAGGGATCCACGCCCGGTTCCTCGCAGAGACCGGGCGTTGTTGGACGGTTCGCACCGCGCGCCGCACCGGCCGCTGGGTCGTTACCGCGGCCCGCGCCGATGGTATGACCCGATCCCGTTGAACGCGAGCGAGGCAGCACGTCCCACGTCCGTGCGATATGAGGCTTGCCGTTAAGTGGAGCGGCAGGACGTCCACCTGCCGCTCCCGCCAGGGTCGTCAGGCCGCCGCGTCGAGATCGACCTTCATCTCCCGAGCCCAGAACCTGAGGTCACGACAGGTCGTGACGAACGCCTTGACGTCCTTGCTCTTGCTTAGGGCTACGAAGCCATCGTCAAGCTCCGGCACCCGAGAAGCGTCGAACAACGTGGCGGCTGCATCGGTGTAGCCGATGAACTTGCAGTGGCCGAACGCGTCCGCCACGAAGTCCTTGGAGGCCGCATCCTTGGCGAGCATCGCAGCCCCCTCCTCGGACGGGAGCACCGCGACGGCATCGAACAGGACCGAAGGTCCGCCATCGATCTTCTGCTTGGCCGCGACCTTGGTGCCGTCGTCGAGCGTGACCCCGCCGATCTTCGGTGCGACCACCTCCCAGACCGCGCCTTCGGCTTCCAGCGCCTTGGTCAGCGCATTGAACAGCTCGGCGCTCGACCCATGGGTCAGCAGCAGGCCCATCTTTCGCCCGGCGAAATTCGCCGGGCCGTTGGCGACGATCGAGAGCGCCGACGATGTCGGCAGGTCTAGCGTCGGCTTGGCCGCCTTGGCGGCGTCCGGCAGGTCGAGGCCGAGCCCGTTCGCAACGGTAGCGGCGAGATCCTCGTCGATGTTGCGCAGGTGGCTGACCGCCCGGGCCCGGATGTCGACACGATCTACCTTCGACAGCTCGAACACCAGCGCGTCGCCGATGTGCTTCTGCTCGATCGGCTGCTGGCTGAGATAGAACTGCCGCGCCTGGCTGTAATGATCGGCAAAGGTTTCCGACCGAATCCGCTGCTTGGTCCCCTGAACCTCGGCGGGGAAGCTGGTGAAGCCGATCTCCGGGTTCTCGCGCGGACCGCCTTCCGCGCCCCAGCTGTTCGGCTCATAGTTCACGCGCCCCTTCGGATTGCGCATCGCCATGTGGCCGTCCTGCTGGAAGTTCATCACCGGACAGCGCGGGGCATTGATCGGCAGGTGGGTGAAGTTCGGGCTGCCGAGCCGCTTCAGCTGGGTATCGAGATAGGAGAAGTTGCGGCCGTGCAGCAGCGGGTCGTCACTGAAGTCGATGCCCGGCACGATGTTCTGCGTGCAATAAGCGACCTGCTCGGTTTCGGCGAAGAAGTTGTCGACGTTGCGATTGAGCGTGAGCGTACCGACGATGCGGACCGGCACGTCCTCCTCGGGGATGAGCTTGGTCGAGTCGAGATGGTCGAAGGGAAGCTTGTCGGCGGTTTCCTGATCGAACAGCTGGACGCCGAGATCCCATTGCGGGAAGTCACCGCTCTCGATCGCCTCCCAAAGATCGCGGCGATGATAGTCGGGATCGGCGCCGCTGATCTTGACCGCCTCGTTCCACAGCACCGACTGGAGCCCCTGGCGCGGCTTCCAGTGGAACTTGACGAAGGTCGACCTGCCTTCCGCGTTCACCAGGCGGAAGCTGTGGACGCCGAAGCCCTCCATCGTGCGGAAGGAGCGGGGGATCGTGCGATCGGACATGATCCACATGATCATGTGCCAGGCTTCCGGGGTGAGGCTGGCGAAATCCCAGAAATTGTCGTGTGCGGTTTGCGCCTGGGGGAACGCCCGGTCGGGCTCCTGCTTGGCCGCATGGACCAGATCGGGGAACTTGATGGCATCCTGGATGAAGAACACCGGGATGTTGTTGCCGACGATGTCCCAGTTGCCCTGCTTCGTGTACATCTTGACGGCGAAGCCGCGCACGTCGCGCGCCAGATCGCGCGAGCCCTTGTTGCCCGCTACCGTTGAGAAGCGGACGAACACCTCGGTCTGCTGCCCGACCGTGCTCAGCACGTCGGCGCGGGTGTAGTCGGCCAGACTGTCGGTCAGTTCGAACACGCCGTGCGCGCCATAGCCGCGTGCGTGGACGACGCGCTCCGGGATGCGCTCGTGATCGAAATGGAAGATCTTTTCGCGGAGGATGAAGTCTTCAAGCAGCGTGGGGCCACGCAGACCCGCCTTGAGACTGTTCTGGGCGTCCGCGATCGGGATGCCCTGCTGCGTGGTCATGGTAAGTGCCGCGTCCGAGGTCGTCTGACGGGTTTCGCCGCCATGGCCCTGCTGCTCGGCATAGTTCGTCGGCTGGTCGGCACCCGCCGGCAGCGGCGGTGCCTTCTTGGCCGTCTCGCCCTTGAGTTTCACCGCGTCGCTTTTGATGCTCTTGCGTGCCATGGACGTAATCCTCCGTTCATGCCCTTAATGCCACCAGCGCCACGGCGGTGCGAGGCATAAATCTTTGTAGCGACTGGGAACCGACCCGGAGGAGCGAAATTAAGTTATGTCAGTCGAGCATGGTCGCCGGTTCGAACGACAGGCGCGGGCTCGGCAACGTAAGTGTTCATGGCTGCGCAGAACCCGACTGCGGCTTCCTTGGTCCTGGATCACAGCCAGGGAAAGCCGATATGGACCGGTTGAGGATGTCTTGACGCCTTGCCGTTAGCCGAGCATGATGTACTCCCAGGTCGTACAGGTTTTCGACTGCGTCCGGCACGACCACGATCCGTGGTTGGTGCTGCTCGCGGGCCTGGTTTGCCTCTGCGGTATCTATGCCCCACATTCCCCAAGTAAATCGCTGATTTTGCTGTCAGGATCTCAATATTTCCGATATAAATCATGGTGTTGATGGCCGTGAGGGGCGCGTTTGATGGATCACCCAGAGGGTGCGGGT
>NZ_JAFCUK010000030.1:0-10041 GCF_049896485.1 Sphingomonas sp. DC4900 | reverse complement strand
CTCACACGGCGCTTGGCTGGCTCACGCCAGCCGAATATGCTGCATCCGTCGGGGTTAACCCCGACGGATGCAAACCGGAAACTCGCATCATGCCCGGATGAGAAACCGGGGGACCGTCATCGGATGCGCGCGCCGTCGAGGCTTTTGGCGGAGAAAGCGGGGTCGGACGCGGCGATCGACAGATACAGGCTGTCGTTGGGCAGGATGCGATCGCGCAGGTCGAGCCACAGCGTGCGCTTCTGCCCCGGTGGCACGGTAACCGACAGGTCGATCATGTCGCGCTCGGGCCAGATCGGGTCCTTGACGCGGATGTCGAGTGCGACCGGCTTGGTGCCCGGCAGCGCGGGCAGGTCGATCGCGATGCCGTCCAGCCCGTCGCGCAGATTCTGCCAACCGTAATCGAAGGCGCGGGCGACCGGCTGGTCGGGCAGCGCATCGCCCAGGGTCGCCGGGATCAGGATATGGACGATCGGCGCCATGCCGGCGGGGCGCGCCACGGTGCCGCCACCGCCCGCCGCGCCGGCACCGACCGCAGCCTTTACGCCTGCGGTCGGCATCGCGACGACCGTGGCGCGCTCGTCGGGAGCGTAGCGGCCGGCGATGAAGCCGTTGAGCGGTGCCAGGGCCGCGAGTGTCGGCGCCATGTCGGCCCGGATCGTATAGTCGAGCTTGAAGCTGCCCGCCGGTTCGGTGCCGGCGCCGATGTCATAGGCCCACAGCTCCTGGATCGGCTGTTCCTGCATCACGTTGGTGAAGTGCAGCGTGCCACCGGTGCGGGGTGCGAACTGGTCGACGCTGCGCACCACGCCCTTCGGCCGGGTGGCGAGAATTGTGTCCTTGCCGTCACCCGTCCAGCTGAGGCTGCCATAGGCCGCGCCGCGCAGTTCGACGCGGTTGAAGCGTTCGCCCGCCGGCACGGTCAGGTCGTAGCGCTTGCCGCCTTCGACATAGACGTTCCAGTCGGGCAGCTCGAAATAATCGTCGCGACCGGGCAGGCGCGACCGGTTGTAGACGCCGGGCCACGTCGTCTCGGCGATGCCGTCGACACCCTTCCACATCCATTCCTTCAGGTCCTTCGCATCCGCGAATTCGACCTTGCGCACGCGGGTGACCGGCGCGTCGAGCAAAGGCGGCAAGCCTTTGTCCCAGCCGTAGCGGTGCAGCCATGCCTGCCGCTCTGCTTGCGGATCAGCAGCGGGCAGCGGACCCGGTTCCGTCTTCGCCGCCAGCGCGGCAACGTTGGCGGGGGAGAGCATCCGGTCATAGACGCGGATATCGTCGACGTCGGACCCGCGCATGAAATTGTAGCGGCTCTGCACCTGATGCGGCGCCAGCACGCGCCCCGCCAGGCCGAACTGGTCGAGGCCGGTGTCGAGGTCGGCGGTATGATCCTTGCGCGCGACTTCCTTGCCATCGACGTAGAGCGTCACGCCCTTGGTCTCGTCCCAGGCGAAGGCGATATGCTGCCACGCCTTCGCATCGGGGATGGTCGGCATGCGCCACGAGACGCGGATGCGCGACAGGTTCGTGTCGGTGACGAAGGCGTCGAAGCCGTGGCCGTTCCAGTCGATCCGCAGGAACGCCATGTCCCAGCTGGTGTGATCGGCGAAGCCGGCGCGGAAGATGACGAACGGCGCCTCGCCCAGCGGTTCACGCGCACGCCAGAAGAAGGAGAGGGTGCCGCGCGTGCCGCGCATGTTGCCCGGCGCCCGCCACGCGACATAGCCGTCGTCCGCCCAATGCGCCGCGCCGCCGATCGCACCGTCGGGCACGATGCGCACGTTGGCGCGGAAGTTCGGCACGGCCTCCCCGTGCGCGACCGTCGCGTCGAAGCCGGTGTCGAGCGGCGCGTGGAACAGCAGGCCGGGCGATGTCTCCTGCGCCTGCGCCGTCGTTGCCGTAAGGGCGGCGGTCGCCAGTGCGAGCGCGGAGGTCAGCGAACGCCGGCCGCCCTTCACAACGCGTCGACCCGCGCGAGGCGTGGGCTGAGCAGATGGACGACGCCGACCGCGATCAGATAGACGCTGCCCGCCACCGCGAAGATGATCGTGTAGCTGCCCGTCGTCTGCAGGATATAGCCGGTGAACTTCGCCATCATCATGCCGCCGATTGCCCCGACCGTGCCGCCGATGCCAACCACCGATCCGACCGCCGCCCGCGGGAACATGTCCGACGGGATGGTGTAGAGGTTGGCCGAGAAGGCCTGATGCGCCGCAGTGGCGAGGCCGACGATCGCGACCGCCAGCCACAGATGGTCGACATATTGCGCGAAGAAGATCGGCGTCACCAGCAGCGCGCAGGCGAACATCGTCCATTTGCGCGCTGCATTGGCGGTGAAGCCACGCTTCATCAGCCGCGACGACGACCAGCCGCCGGCGATGCTGCCGAAGTCGGAGATCAGATAGATGACGACCAGCGGCGGCCCGAAGCTGACGAGGTCGAGGTGATAGGTCTTGGCGAGAAAATCGGGCGTCCAGAAGAGGAACAGCCACCAGATGGGATCGATCAGGAACTTGCCGAGCGCATAGGCCCAGGTTTCGCGATAGCCCAGCAGCTTCAGCCAGCCGATCTTCTGAACCGGGTCGGCGGGATCGCTTTCGATATAGGCGAGCTCGGCGGCGGACACCTTCGTGCTCTCGCGCGGGCGGCGGTACAGCACGATCCAGGCGACCAGCCACAACAGGCTGACGGCGCCCGTCACGATGAACGCCATCCGCCAGCCAAAGGCGAGCGTGATGACCGGCACGATCAATGGCGTCACCACCGCGCCGACATTGGCGCCGGCGTTGAAGATGCCGGTCGCGAGCGCGCGCTCCTTCGCCGGGAACCATTCGGTCACCGATTTGAGGCCCGCGGGGAAATTGCCGCTTTCGCCGATGCCCAGAATGAAGCGCGCGACCGAGAATTGGAACGCCGAGCCGACGAAGCCGCACAGCGTATGGCCGAGCGTCCAGATGACGAAGGCGATCGAATAGCCGATCCGCGCGCCGACCGCGTCGACGATCCGCCCGAAGCTGAGATAGCCGATCGCATAGGCGGCCTGGAACCAGAAGATGACGTCGGCATAGGTCGTTTCCGACCAGCCGAGTTCGGCCGAGATCGTCGGCTTCAGCACCCCGATCATCTGGCGGTCGACATAGTTGATCGCGGTCGCTGCGAACAGCAGGCCGCAGATCACCCAGCGATAGCGGCCGACGCTGGCGGGTGCGGCCGTGACCTCCGGCGCTTCGATCGTTGCCATCGGTCTGTCTCTCCTGTGTCAGCGGCCTCTTGGCGGGCCGTTCGTCGTGGGATGGCGCGTTATTGCGCGGTGATCGTGCAGTGGATCGACAGGCGGCCGTCGAACCGCGCCTCCACCCGGTCGCCGACGGCGACCTGATGGACGCCGGTGACTGCACCGGTCGAAATCCACTGTCCCGCCGTAACCGGGATATTGCGTGCGGCGAGATGCTGGAACAGGAAACGCGCCGCGCCGAAGGGGCCGTCGAGCATGTCGGCGGCGATGCCGGTGCCGATCTCCGCATCGTTGATGTAGAGCGCGACCGGCCAGCAATTGAGGTCGGTATCTTGCCAGCCGTCGATCGCGGCGCCGATGACGAGGCCGTTATTGTTGCCGAAATCCGAAATGGTGACGGTCGGCCCGTTGGTGTTGATCCCGGGGAAGGGGGAACTCGCGATCTCGATGCCGACATGCACCGCATCGATCAGCGCGCGGGCGTCCGCCATGGAAAAGTCACGCTGCGCCGGATCGGGTGCACGGCCGATGCGCAGCAGGAATTCCGCCTCCGCCGCGCCGAAGCCATCGGCGAAGATCGGCATCTCGCAATGCTCGGCGTCGGTCACCTGATCGGCGAAGATCGGGCCGGCCAGGCGGTCGAACCCTTCGGCGGGCGGGTTGATCCGGCCGACCTTCCAGCCGGCGACCGGACGATCGCTGAGCGCCAGCGCGGCATCCTGGACCGCATAGGCGTTCGCCAGATCGTGCGGAATCGTTCCCGGATAGTCCGGCAAAGCCGTGGCCGTCCGTCGCGCCTCTACGAACGCCTGCGCAACCTGCGCGATATCGCTGTCCGGCTTCACCGCAGCCCCTCCCATGTCATTCGTCGTTATCGGATCGATATGGGAAACCGGTGTCATTGGCAAGCATCGCAAGCGTCCTCACGCGAAAAATCGCGGCCAGTCCGCCGATGCGGCGGCCGTCGCGGCGGCGGTGATCTCTGTGCGCACCTCGGTGTCGGCAGCGATGGCGGACGGCACGAGATGTCCGGCCGCGATCAGCGCGTCGACCACCGCCGCCACGTCCTGTTGCCGCGCGATCGACCGCAGCGTTTCGGCCGCCGGATCGACGATCGCCGTGTCCGTACGCGCGCGCGCCATCAGGAATGCGACCCATCCGCCGAGCGCGCGGACCACATGGGTGGGCATACGCCCCGCCTGCCGGTTGGCGACCAATGTGTCGCCAAGGCGATAGGGCAGTTTCTGCGAACCGTCCTGCGCGATCTGGTCCAGCCGGTGGACGATCGCGGGATTGCGGAACCGGGTCAGGATTGCCGCCGCATAGGCGTCGAGGTCGAAGCCCGGCACCGGGGTGAGCATCGGTGCGATATCCTGCTGGATCATCGCGGCGACGAATGCGGCGAGGGGGCCGTCCGCCATCGCTTCGGCCACACTCGTCGCGCCGCGCAGCAGGCCGATATAGGCAAGGGTCGAATGCGCGCCGTTGAGGATACGCAGCTTGGCCCGCTCATAGCTGGCGACATCCTGCGTCAGCGTCGCACCCACGCTGCCCAGGGCCGTGATGGCGTCCGCCCCGACGTCCTCGATCACCCATTGGACGAAGGCCTCGCGCTGGACGGGAGCGTCGTCGTCCACGCCGATCGCGTTGGCCACGTCGGCGAGCAACGTCGCATCGCTTGCCGGCGTGATCGAATCGACCATCGTGGAGGGGACGCGCACCGTCTCGGCGATCCATGCCGCAAGGTCCGCATTGCGGGCGGCGGCGAAGGCGACGAGCGCGGCGTGCAGCTTGCGCCCGTTGCTCGCCAGATTGTCGCACGGCATCGCCACGAACGGAGCGACGCCCGCGGCCCGGCGCGCGGCGAGCCCCGCCACCAGCCAGCCGACGATGCTGCGCGGCGGCGCGCCCGCCAGATCGTGGACGATATCGGCGTGGGTCATGTCCAGCGTGCCATCGGCCCGCAGGCAATAGCCCTTTTCGGTGACCGTCATCGTCACCAGCCGGACGTCGGGGTCGGCCAGCAGCGCCGCGACCTCCGCATGATCGTCGGGCCCCAGGAAGCGTTTGTGCGCCCCGATGATGCGCATGGCCGGCTCGGCGTCGCGCAGCGCGAGCGTATACAGGCCGTCCTGCGCGGCCAAGGCTTCGACCGTGCCGGCGCTGCGCAGCGACACGGCTGCGATGCCCCAGTCTGGGTCGCGTGCCAGCAGATCGTCGATATAGGTCGCCTGATGCGCGCGGTGGAAGGCGCCGGGGCCGAAATGTACGATGCCGATCTTGCCCTCCGGCCGTTTCCGCGGCGCGGCGATGGCGGCCGGGACCTGAGGCAGGGTGGCGCGGGATAGTCTCATAGCGTGACGCCTCGTTTCCAGATCGCGATCTCGCGCTCGCCATTGCGTTCGGCGGCGGTGGCCTCACCCGACGCGACCGCGACGATGCGTGCGAGCAAGGCCTCGGATGCGGCGTCGAACCCGGTGTCGAGCACCGCGCCCGCATCGAAATCGACCCAGCCGGGCTTGCGCGCGGCAAGGTCGCTGTTCGATGCGATCTTGATCGTCGGCACCGGGAAACCCAGCGGCGTCCCACGTCCGGTGGTGAACAGGATCGCCGTCGCCCCCGCGGCGGCAAGGGCGGTGGAGGATACCGCATCATTGCCCGGCGCCTCCAGCAAGGTCAGGCCGGTCTGCGTCGCCTCCTCGCCGTAATCGATCACCGCGCCCACGCGAGCCCGCCCGGCTTTCTGTACGGCACCGAGCGATTTTTCCTCCAGCGTCGTGATCCCGCCGGCGACGTTGCCGGGGGAGGGGTTTTCCGACACCGGCTCGCCGTGATCGAGGAAATAGCGTTTGAAACCGTTCACCACGCCGACGATCCGGTCGAACACCTGCGACGCGGCGGCGCGATCCATCAGCGTCTGTTCGGCGCCGAAAATCTCGGGAATTTCGGTGAAGACGACGCGCCCGCCCGCCCCGACGACGCGGTCGCTCATCTGTCCGACCAGCGGGTTGGCCGTCAGGCCCGACAGCCCGTCCGATCCACCGCATTTCACGCCGAGGACGAGATCGCTCAGCGGGCACGGCGAGCGGTCCGCCCGTGCCGCCTCGGCAAGCGCGACGACCGCAGCGATGCCCTCTTCGACCTCGTCGGCGCTGAGCTGGGCGGTCAGCGTGCGGACCCGGCCGCGATGTGCCGCCGGAACCGCATCGAGCAACGCCGCGACCTGATTCTCTTCGCAGCCCAGCCCGACGATCAGGACGCCGCCGGCATTGGGATGGCTCGCCAGTCCGGCCAGGATCGCGCGGGTGCCGCCCAAGTCATCGCCCAGCTGCGAACAGCCGTGCGGGTGAGTGAAGGCGTGGACGCCATCCACCGCATCGCCGATCTGCGCCGCGGCGCCCGCCGCGATCCGCTGCGCCGTCCGCGCGACGCAACCGACCGTCGGCAGCACCCAAATCTCGTTACGCGTCGCAACCCGCCCGTCTGCACGACGATAGCCCATGAAGGTCGGGGCCTCGGCCTGCGGCAGGGTCGCTGCGGGCGCCGGCGCAAATCGATAGTCCAGCGTCGCATCGAGCGCGGTCGACAGATTGTGGCTGTGAACATGCGCGCCGGACCGGATGGCGGCGGTGGCATGGCCGATCGGAAAGCCGTATTTGAGGACGGGCGCTCCGACGCCCATCGGCAGCAGCGCGACCTTGTGACCCCGCGCGATATCGTCGGCGAGCGTAATCGCGCTGCCGGTCGCGTCCCCGGCGCCGTCGACCGTCAGCGTGTCGCCGGCGCGTGCGTCGTCCAGCATCGTGGCGACCGTATCGGTCGGCGCCACCTTCCATGCCCTCGCCATGCCATCCTCTCGACATTCGTTTCGGTAACCGGTGTCAGATGTGTCCTGTCCGGACGATCTTTGCAAGGGCGTGGGACTGGCGGGATCGTTTCGCCCGCTTTACACCCGGTGCCATGCAGAAGACCGGCCAGCCGACGATCAACGATGTGGCGCGCGTCGCCGGCGTATCGAAGAAGACCGTCAGCCGGGTCATCAACCGTTCGCCCTTGCTCAACGAAGAGACGCGCAAACGCGTCGAAGAGGTGATCGCGGATCTTAGCTATATCCCCAATCCGCAAGCGCGGGCGCTGGCGCTGCGCCGCAATTTCCTGATCGGCCTCGTCCACGACAATCCCAATGCGCAGACGGTGATGAATGTCCAGCAGGGCATGCTGGAGGCGCTGCACGATACCGAATTCGAAATGGTGGTGCGCCCGCTCGATCGCGGCTCGGCGACGATGCTGGAGGATCTGCGCCACTTCCTCGAACGCCAGCGCCTGTTCGGCGTGTTGCTGATGCCGCCGATCAGCGAGAACGATTCGGTGGCGAAGCTGTGCGACGATATCGGCTGCCGTTATGTGCGCATGGGGTCGGCGGTGCTGGATGCGGCCGACCATATGGTCGCCTCCAACGACCGCGAGGCGGTGCAGGGCGCGGTCGCCTATCTGATCGAACAGGGGCATCGGCGCATCGGCCTGGTCGCGGGCCCGCACGGCTTCCGCTCGGCGCGCGAGCGGCGGCAGGGCTTCGAGGATGCGCTGGCGGAGGCGGGGATCGCGCTGCCGCGATCGATGATCGCCGACGGCAATTATACGTTCGATTCGGGGCTGGTCGCGGCAGAGCGATTGCTCGATGTCGTGCCGCGCCCGACGGCGATCTTTTCCTCGAACGACGAGATGGCGGCGGGCGTGATCCATGCCGCCCGCCAGCGCGGCCTGGAGATTCCGCGTGACCTGTCGATCATCGGCTTCGACGACACGCCGATCGCCGCGCATGTCTGGCCCCCGCTGACGACGGTGCGCTGGCCGATCGCCTCCATGGCGCGATCGGCGGCGCTGAAGCTGATCGCAGGCGGCATGGAGCAGGAACCGGACGTGGAAGAACCCTCGCTTTTTCTGTCGACGCTGATCCGTCGTGCCTCGGTCGCGGCGCCGCGCGAATGAGGCTGGGGGTTGCGTCGCGATTTGACACCGGTTACCAAGCTGGCAGCCGCCTGCCGAAGGGCGCTTCGAGAGGATAGAGATGGCCCGGGCTTTGCGCCTCGACCCCGACCGCCTGTTTCCGGCTGATCCGACGACGCGCAGCATCGCGCGCACGCTCTATGCCGGTGTCGCAGACCTGCCGATCGTCAGCCCGCACGGCCACACCGATCCGCGCTGGTTCGCCGAGAATGCGAACTGGACCGACGCGACCTCGCTGTTGCTGGCGCCCGATCATTATCTGTATCGCATGCTCTACAGCCAAGGCATCGCGCTCGACGCGCTGGCGATTCCGCACAAAGGCGGCGTGCCTGCCACCGATCCGCGCGCGGCATGGCGCGTGTTCGCGGACCATTATCACCTGTTCCGCGGGACGCCCTCGCGCCTGTGGCTCGATCATGTCTTCGCCGAGGTGTTCGGGATCGAGGTGGCGCTGGAGGCGGAAACCGCCGACCTCTATTTCGACGCGATCGGAGAGGCGCTCGCCACCGATGCGTTTCGGCCGCGCGCGCTCTTCGATCGCTTCCGCATCGATTTTCTCGCGACGACCGAGGGCGCGCAGGACAGCCTCGATGCGCATCATGCGATCCACGCATCGGGCTGGGGCGGACGCGTCGTCACCACCTATCGCCCCGATGGCGTCATCGACGTCGAACATGAGGCGTTCGTGCCGGCGATGGCGCGCTTCGCCGAGTTGACCGGCGAGGACGTCTATGGCTGGCAGGGCTATCTCGCCGCCCACCGCAAGCGCCGCACCCACTTCCGCGCGGCGGGCGCGACCGCGACCGATCACGGCCATCCGACGGCAGCGACCGCCAATCTGACGCCGCAGGAATGCGAAGCGCTGTTCGCGCGGATCGTCGGCGGCGATTGGACCCCGGCGGACGCCGAGCTGTTCCGTGCGCAGATGCTGACCGAAATGGCGGCGATGAGCATCGAGGATGGCATGGTCATGCAGATCCATCCCGGCAGTTTCCGCAACCACAATGCCGGTCTGTTCGCCAGTCACGGCCGCGACAAGGGTGCGGACATCCCGACGCGCACCGATTACGTCCGCGCGCTCAAACCGCTGCTCGACCGGTTCGGCACCTCGACCGATCTGTCGATCATCCTCTTCACGCTGGACGAGAGCGCCTATGCGCGCGAACTCGCGCCGCTCGCCGGTCATTATCCGTGCCTGAAGCTGGGCCCGTCCTGGTGGTTCCACGACAGTCCCGAAGGCATGCGCCGCTTCCGCGAGATGACGACCGAGACCGCCGGATTCTACAACACCGTCGGCTTCAACGACGACACGCGCGCCTTCCTGTCGATCCCCGCGCGGCACGACGTCGCGCGCCGTGTCGACTGTGCCTTCCTGGCGCGACTCGTCGCCGAACATCGCATCGCGGACTGGGAGGCGGCGGACCTCGCGCAGGAACTGACCGCCGGCCTCGTTCGCCGCGCCTATCGTATCGACCAGAGCATGGCCGCCCCGCGCGGCCCGAAGGAGTGACCATGTACGACCGGACCTATTATGCGACGCATCCGGACATGATGGAGTGCGTGTCGAACGACGAGCTGCGCGCCCGCTATCTGATCCAGGGGCTGTTCCGCGACGGCGAGTGCGTGCTGAATTACACGCATGCCGAACGCTTCGTGATCGGCGGCGTCGCGGTGGCGAGCGGCAGCGTCAAGCTGCCCGACCAGACCGAGCCGGCGTCGGCGGCGGGCCACCCCTTCCTCGAACGCCGCGAGATGGCGATCGTTAACGTCGGCAAGGTCGACGGCAAAGTCACGGTCGA
>NZ_JAFCUK010000029.1:0-10694 GCF_049896485.1 Sphingomonas sp. DC4900 | reverse complement strand
ACGACGCCCCAGCGGGGGCAGCGCTGCGCTGCTTGGGGGGCTACACGCTGCCCCCGCTGCCACGAGGCGGTGTCATTTCTATTTGGCGGGGAATGTGTCTTTTCTAACTGGCGGCAACAGAGCGTAACGGCTCAGCGGCGCCTCAAGCTGCCCCAATCGCGGCCGGCGCTTCGATCAGCCATCGCCCGACGACCCGCTCGAAATCGACATACGGGATCCGATCTGGGTGAAACTCTAGCACGGCCGCCAGATCGGGCAAGTCGGCCAGAAACGCCTTATAGACGCATTGCACGCGGTCGGCGCTCGGCAGCTCGCGACGCGACACGTTGGCGAGCCAATCACGCGCCTCGCGAAGTGCTCGAGTCGGGTCGCCCCCATGCTCGTGGATGTCCATGCCAGCCAGATCGGAGATGAAACGCTGGTAGCGGAACTGCTCCACGTCGAGGATCAGGATACGCTTGACCTTCTGATGTTGGCCACCGTAGCGCTTGGCGCCAAGGAACAGCCCGAGTTCGAGCGGCATGTTGAAGCGCGGCAGGTTGTTGACCGCGTCCAGCTCGGTGCGTGACAGGTCATGAATGCCGTAGCGGCACTGCTCGATCAGAGCGAAGATCTTGTCAATCCGAGTCTGGCCACCGTCATCCAGTTCGCGCGCCGAGCGCGGGCGAAAGCCGCAGACGAGAATGGCGAAGATCAGTGCGCGGAACGTCGGCGCGAACGCATCGTCGGAGGGGCAATTGATGAAGACGTCATCCGTCGACGTCTGAACGACCGGCAAACTACTTCTTCTTGGCCAGAACGCTCTTCACTGCCGCGGCGATACGCTGGTCGGAGACGGTCGCCTTCTTGGTTGCCACCGGCGCCAGAACGTAACGGCCCGTCGCTGCGCTGCGCCCGAGCACGCCTGGCTTGCTCCCCTTGGTGGTTATCGTATCGGACCGGGTCGCCATGACAGTAATATGCGCCTCCCCGTCTCGCCGCGCAAGCGGCGTCCATGGCACCGGCCCGACTAGCGCGATCGTTCCCGTCGCGACGTCGAAGCTGATTGCATCGGCAAAGGGTCGGAGCACCTCGCTTGGACTTGCTTAGGTGATCGGCAGGCTGACTTCGCCGACGGTCAGACCGCTCGTCACCAAGGTCAAGCACCGCCCTGTTTCCCGGATCGCGCACGACTCCCCCGCTGATCCCGTCCAGCGCCACCGAGCTGATCCGTAACAGCCTGATCTCGCCGCGCTGGATGGCTGAGATCACAGCGCTTCTTAAATCATAAGCAGGAGCCGCCGAGAGCGTACACTCGAGCGGCTTCTGGACTGGCAAGCAATTCCTGCCGGCGGGTCTCGCGACAGTAAGCCTAGCTCACGGGCAAGCTCAAGAGCGTCAAATTGCCATGCGACCCTGATCCAGCAGACTGAGGGTTGTCATGACCAGCGCGGATTTAGCTCTACGCCTTGCCTAGTGCGCGCATCGTATCGGGCAATAACGTGTACACCGCCTCGCGCCGGGCGCCTCGATTGTGGTGATCTACTCGCCAGCCCTCATAGTGGCGCCGGACCAGCCCTGCCCGGACCAGCTCGGACACCGCCCGGCTGACATTACACCGGCCGGAGCGGCGCACCCGCTCCAGCACCACTTGCTCCACTAGTCGTGACGCTGCGTCAGGGTCTCCTGGCAGCTGCTCCTGCCCTGCCAGTTCCACCCTCACCTGCTCGGCCAGCGCTGCCCGCTTATGATCGCGGGCTGCCATGGGAGCGAGGGAGTCGCACAACCAGTCGCGCAGCCGAACGGCCTGCCCCTGCCGGAGGACGTAGGGTCCTGCCTTGCCCCCCTGCCCTGCCGCGCGCGCGATCAGGTTCAAGACCATGAAGGCGTAGCGCGGCCGGGTCGACACCTGCGCGATAACATCGATGATCGACGGCAGACCCTCGGCTAAGGGCGTCTGGGACGAAATCCTCGGCGGGGCCACCGGGGATGCGGAGAACAAGTCACCTTGAATCATGGGAACAGGAGAAGCACGAAACGGGAATCGTGTGAATCCCTTCCGGTTCGGCCGGCGGCGTTTCTGTCGGCTGCGACACTTTGCCGCTGGGCAAAGTGTCACGATTGGCATTTCCAAACTATCTACTTGTGGGCGTCCACACTCCTGATCGGCCTACACGCAATCAGTACCCGTTTTCGCTTGACCGGAAGCCATTCGGCTGCGCGCGGTCCGCCGTTCTGTCGTGGAGCGGCAGCCCGAACTCTACGCCAAGCGCTAACTGTCGTCGGCCCTCTCGTCGGTGTCCGCGGCGTCCGGTTCCAACCGCCTCCACGACCATCCCGCTACCGCGAGCGCTCTGTCGATCCAAGTGGCAACGTGCCCTGGCTCGCCGCTGCAATACCAGGTGAGATAGTCTCCCTCCTCGCGCACCCAGGACACCACCTCGCCGGCCCGCCTGAAGCCGTAGGAGACGTCCATGCCATCTGGACCGGACCAACGAATGTTGGCGAGCGCACACCAGAGGTCGACAGCGCACGCGCCATCCGCTCTCACCCGTTCGCCGAGAACACGGTCGAGGATGATCTCGAATGCCTTGTAGGGTCGGTAAACACGGCTGCTGGGCTGACCCTGGAAGTCGTTGCGGCTGAAGAACGGGAAGGTTGCCTCCGTCGAGTTGATCCGCATCATCGCGGTCACGACACCTTACCATTGGCCGCCCCGTGTCGCACCGCTGATGATTCCAGCGGCTGACGCAAGCCGCTACGCGCTTCTGGGAACAGTCCCGGCATCCAGCGCCCCGCCAGCGTGGCAGGAAAGGCGATCTGCAGGGGCGCCCGGGAACTGTCGGCCGTCAGCACGCCGAGACTCGTCAGCGCGGAGGTAACCCGGCGCGCTTGGCGTTCGCCAGTGCCGACGATACTCTCTACCTCGCCGCGCGGGAGCTCGCCTCGGTACAGCGCTGCGTCAATTACCTGGATGGCCTTGGCCGGCAGCCTTCCCCCGTCCGTCTCTTCGGCCGCCCAGCGCCGGATGCGACTGCGCAGCTGGTCGGGCTCGACCAAGCCGGCCATGAAGTCGACTTGGTCGATGCAGGTCTTCAAGAAGAAGGTCGTGAAGCTCGCCAGCTCCTCCTCGCTTAGCGAGCCCCGCCCATCAAGGTCGTTGCGGCGGGGTAGGTCGCAGGCGGCAAGGTGCCGCTTATAGGCCTGCACGTTGCGGCCGAGGCCGCGCGCGATGGACCACACGCCGCCCGTGTCGAGCGCGTCGAGCAGCATGGCGTGCGACATGAGGCGGGCGACCCGCCCGTTGCCGTCGAGAAAAGGGTGAATCCAGGCGAACCGGTGATGCGCGGCCGCGAGAGATACGATGGCGTCCGTCGCGCCGCGCTTCTGATACGCCCAGGCGAAGTGCTCGAGAAAGCGCGGCACCGCCCCGGGGCTGATCGCAATGTGCTGCCCGACCCGGAGATCGCGGGTCCGCAGGGCACCGGGCTCGACCAGAACGCGCTCGCCGCCCTCGACCGGCTCAATCCAGAGCATCGACTCGGGCAGATGCTCGCAGAAGCGTCGGTGAACCTCTTGCAGGCCCTCCACGCTCGTCGCCCGGCCCGCCAGCCCTCCCCCGTCGATCCAGCCCTGGACCGCGAAACGGGCGGTCGCCTCGAGCTGCAGGTCCCGCTTGGCCGGGTCAGCGCTGAAGTCGTTCTTCAGCGCCCGCCCGATGTCGACGGGGTGGGTATCATGCCCCTCGATCAGGTTGCTGTAGTAGCAGGTCACCGTTCGGACGAGACCGGCGAGCCCAGCCCGGAGTGCGGGCGGCAGACTGCTGCGGAAGGCGGCAGACTTGGCGGTCAGCTCGATCGCGAGGTCGACGGCGTCGCGGTACCGCGGCCCGCCCTCCCCCATTTTCATGGGCTGCACGGCGCCGATGCCCTCGCCCCGGTCGGCGACCACCCCGAAGTCCGGTTCGTTGGCCATGTCCTGCAGCATCTGGTTTACCTGCTTGCCTCGCTAAGGTCGTCCGATCTCCGCCATCCTTGGCCGCTACGATGTCCGCTTCGACGGCCGGCAAACCCAGATCATATGAGCAGGAACGAAGCTGATCCGCCCACCCGTAATCGCAACGCGATGTCTCACATGTCGAAGTCGTAATCGTGGTCGATCTCGATCTCCGGCTCCTTCACCAGCTCTCTGACCGGAACCGGCGCCTGCCGAACAGCCTCCGCCACCGGCTTGGCAGGCTCGCTGCCGATGGATCGGAGGGCGGCACTCATCGCCTCCAGTTGGCGGCGATCGCTCGCGCCAGGATCGTCTAGTCGGGGCAGCTCGCCCGTGGCCGGATCGAATCGCTCCCTACCGGACAACGAGAGCTCGGGTGCCACATCGCTCGCGTGCGGAACGTCACCGCGATGTGACTCGATCGCGTTGGCGAGCGCTTTCTTGTCGTCGGTGTGCAGCGACACGTCCTCGCGCGCGCGGGTCTGGAGCACGTAGTAGAGGCTCTCGCTGTTCAGCAGCCTGTCGCGGCTGTCCATCACCGTGATCGCGCGATCGACCGTCATCCCTTGCGCACGGTGCATGTTGATGACAGCGCCATGGCCAAGCCGCTCGCGCATCGGATCGTCGGGCCCGATCACATGATCCCGGTCACGGCCGGACAGGTGGAGCGTGTCGCCATCGATCGCGGTGAGCGTCATCGCAGCACCGTTCGCCATCCCGCGCTTCAGGTCGCTGGCCGTGAAGACCAAGCGGTCACCTTCGCGAACTTCGATCTCTCCGGGAACGGAGAGCGCGGCCCCCCCCCTCCCGATCGGAGGCTTTTGGGATCGAAGAGCCTGGTTTGACCGTCACGGGCGAGCTCGAGCATGCCGCTCGCCCGATCGATCAAGCCAACCTCGTAGGATCCCGGCACAAGCCCTGACTGGTGGCGGTAGATGTCGAGCCGCATCCCCTCCGCCCAATGCCGGATCTGGCGCAGCTCCTCGCGGGTCAGGTTCAGCGTGTCCCAGCTGCGCAGGCTCAGGGCGTCCGCGCCCAGCTTTCCTCTAGCCAGCAGCTCGGCCCGAACCGTCTCCAGCACGGCTTCGCGCAGCACGTGCCCCGAAGTGAGCAAGGCGGTGCGGTCGCGTTCTTCGGGCGAAAGCTGCAGATATTCTACAACGGCCGCTCCTGCGGGATGAGCGTTCTCCTGGACCTTGTTCCCGAGCCGTTCGAAAGCAGCAGCGACCCTGCCCTCGCGTGCCAGGGAGGCGGCCTCACGGAGCACATCGGTCTGTTGGCGCCGGTTCTCGGTCAGCCGCACCGTCGGAGCCTCCGCCTCCTGCAGCAGCGCGAACGGCCGCCCGGCCTCTACGGCGGGTATCTGCTTCACGTCACCGACCAGCACCAGCTTGGCGGCCTCGCCGTTCCAGGCGACCTCGAACAACCCGGCAAGCTGACGCGAGGACACCATCGAGGCCTCCTCCAGCACCACGACCTTGCCCTTCATCAGCGCCGACAGCTGCTCGTTCGGCTTGGCCGGGCCGACCCGGCTAGCATGCTCCTTCAGCACGGATGCGAGCGAGCGCACCTCCAGCCCCCGTCCGGTCAGGTCATCCATCAACTTGTTCTGCGGGACCAGCACCAGCATCCCCGCCCCTACTTCCGCGCCAACCTCCCGTACGAGTTCGAAGAGGAACGACTTGCCGGTACCGGCATCGCCTTGGACGACCTGGATGCGGTTGGTGCCGGACAGCATGGCGTGTACCGCGACACGCTGTTCGCCGGACAGCGTGACCTCGCGCCGACTGGCCGCGCGGTCGAGTGCGGTGTCGACCGAAGCGGCCTCGAGGATGGGTGTCCCCTGCCCCACCCCGCCATGCGCGGCCGCAACCAGCGCCTTTTCCGTCGCCAGCATATCGCGGGTCGTGAGCCGGTCTGCGTGCAGGCTGCCGCGCGGACCGGCGATGAGCACACCTGCCTCGCGCAGCCGCTCGATGCGCTCCTCGATACCGCGCACCGTCGCGCCCTTCTCCGCCATATCGAGGCTGCTTTTCAGCAGGTTCGCGTAGGTGAAGCTCGCTTCGCGTTCGCCGAGGTGCCGAACACCGGCCGCGACCGCATAGCCGCTCGCCAGCTCGGCGCTCCGGCGCACCGCATCCGTGCCGTGAAGCAGCGGCTCGGGTCGTGGTCCGAAGGCATGCGTGATCCGCTCAAGCAAGGCGGCCCCCCAGGCACGCACGGCATCGAGTACGGACCGCGGCCGCTCGATTCCGCGCGCGGCGTCCACGACGGCGGAGATGGCAGCACCATGGACCTCGGCCTTCTCGGCCCACATGACGCGGGCAACCGTGGCATCGCCCGCCTGTTTGGCGTCGCGAGTACTGACCGCGATCGTCTCCATCGCCTTCGGGCCGGAAGCCCCAAGCTCAGCCGCCCGGCTAAGGATCTGTTCGCGCCGTGCGCTGAACGCATCGATGGCGGCACGCGGGATACCGCTGATCTCGAACTGACCGTGCTTGCCGGTGATCTCGATCCGATAGCCGAGCTGCTCCAACCGGGCACGGAAGTCGGCATGGAAGGCGGCGCCGATCGTGCTCGAATGCTTCCACAGCGCCGGATTGTGGAGGGCGACCCAGCGACCGTCACCCCGCTGTGCGGCATTCGCCACGACGACATGAGCGTGGGCCTGCGGGTCGAGCTTCCGGCTAAGGTCATGGTAGAAGATCGCGTACACCAAGCGACCGGGTTCGATCACCGCGCCGGCCTTGCCCCACCGCACCTCCCCGAACCGCTCCTCGGCCCACGCCATGGTGCTCCGGATCGCTTCCGCAAACGCTGGCATGACCCGCTCATCGCGGCCGATCATGGCGACCAGCGATACCGACTTCGGCGCGCTGAACGTCAGCTCGAACCCCGGCGCCCGCTCGCCATTGCCCCCTCTCGCAATAACGGCCCCGTTGGGCAGTTTGCCGTCCAGCACCTCGGCGAATTTTCCGGCATTCACGGTGCCGGACAGACCGAGTTCCTCGGCCCCCCCCCCGCCCCACTCGGAGGGCCCTTCCTGCTCCCCGGTGTAGTAGTTGTCGGCCGCATAATAGCCGGCGGCATCACCGCCGCCGGCGATCGAGTTGGGCCGGACGGTCACGGCGTCGTGCCGAGCAGAGGCGGAAAGGTGAGCCGGCACGGAAACGGCTTCTTCATGCGCTTCGCGTGGTCCACGCATTCGGCGTACCGGACCCGGTATGTATCATCGCCGAGAAGGCCTTTGGTCTCCGCCATCAGCTCGCCTTTCGTGCGCCCATCGCCTGCCAGGCTCCATGCCGCAGATGCCGAGTCACTCTCACCCAGAAGGCGGATGGAAAGCCAGCGCGTCGGCGCCGTATTCGCGAAAAGTAGGCAGATCAGAACAAGTCCGGCGATGCCAAGGGCGGCACCTGCGCCAAGCTTTGTACGCGTACCCGACTGACGCTTCTCGATGCGATCGAGCTGCTTCCCGAGGCTCTTCGCCTGCTCCTCGGCGGCTTTGGTGACATTGAGAACCGAGGCGGCGCAGAGCGCTCTGCGCTTCCTTGAAGATGGTCGTAAATTCGGCCTGGAACTTGGCGATCATGTCGCGGAGATGTCCGGTCCCGCCGGTCTCCTTGATGGTCGTCTTGATCGCGTCGAAGCCTGCGTTCAACGCGCCGGGCAGATCCTTCGTTTGCTGGGCGATCAGGGCCGAGACGCGGCGCGTGATCTCGCCGATTTGAGCGGTCTGTTCCTCCATGCGATCGGCGTGGCGGCGCTCACGTTGCTGACGCACCGACAGGGCTGCTTGTGCCTCCCTGTCGAACATGGTGGTGACCGCCTGTTCGACGAGATCACGGATGGGAATATTGCGCCGTTTGGATTCGGCATCCAGGCGGCTGTGGACCTCACTGGAGACGTCGATCCGCCTGCGGCCGGCATCGGTCATCGCCGCAGCATCCCGCGCGCTTCGGCCAGCATCCGGGTTGCCAGGTCGGTCCGGCGCTGCCGCATCTCAGCCAGCCCCTTCTTGCTCTCCGGGCCACGCCCGACCTGCACTTCCGCGACGACTTCCAGGCCGGCACGAACCTTGGTGAGCTGGTCGAGCAGGATCTCGTCGAGCGGCAGCAGCTCGTCCTCGAGTGAGCGCACCAGCGTGTCCGCCACCCAGGCGCTGCGCGTCTTGCCGACCTGGCCCGCGCGGCGCTCGATGCCGGCAAGCTGGTCGGGTTGCAGGTACACCGTGATCGGTACGCGCGCCATGCGGACCCCCTTCTACCCCGGAAGGGAGTGTGCATTGCGCATAACGGGCGCGCAAGGAGGAAGTGCAGAGCAGCGCCAGAAGAAACGCTGCAAATCCGTGCTCTAGATGCTCTGTGGACCACCATGGACCAGACGGTCCGAGCACAGCATCTGCGTCGGACCATGCCGCTCAAACGACGCGAATCTGCCCTTTTTCGCACCCCGTCAGGGTGCATCGGGTGTGCCCCTACCCTTACTGCTCAGTAAGCTGGCCGCCGTAGATGATGTGGTTCTTTCGGGCGCATCCCCGGATTCCGGCGGAGCACACGGGCCGGCGCATGAGCCGGCCAGCCGACTCAGTCTTGCCCCGCCTGACGCAGGCTTGCCCGTAAGGCTTCGAGCGCCTCCTCGCTCAGCGTTTCAGGCGTCAGCACCAGCCGGTCCCGCATGGCACGGCGCGTCAGCCGTATGAGGAAGGCCAGTTCCGGCGCCTCGAACGGGTCGTTTACCGCCAGCTCGCGCGACCGCTCGCCGTCGGTGATCGTCAGATGGAAGATGCGGGCTTCCAGTGCCGGCCAGGCCGGATCGGGTCGCGTGAAGAAGTCGATCGCGTCGGCATGGGCGAGGAGGTTGGACCAGTCCTCCGGAGCGATCTCATCGAGCGTGCGACCCTCCTCATGGTAGAGGGTTCTATGCGGGGTGAACCATCCCGAAATCCCAAGCGTGATGACGTCCGTCATGGGTCGGTTCCCTCCCCGTTGTCGGTCGGGCGCTGATGCTTGTGCCGGTCGTGTTCAGCACCGCTCGGAGCGTCAGGATGGCGCGGCATTGCGGCGGCCCCCGGATCGTTCCAAACCGTGTCGAACGCATGCTGAAGGCGAGCTGCAACAAGGGTGCATCCAGCCCGGTCGAGCAACGCCAACGCCAGGCGCATCAGCGCCAATGCCGTCCTGACATCGTGGTGTTCGACGTCGCTCATCGGCGGGCGTGATCCGGGTTAACGACGGGCCGATGGACATTGCCAGAGCCATCCTGTTCCGCAATCGGTCTGAGCTCGAGATGCGGCATCAGGTTGCGTCGGATCTGGTCGTCGGTGCCGGGGCCGTACCAGCCGGCGCAGCGGTCCTCTTCCGAAAACCGGTGCCACGCCATGAACGCGACATCCTCACTGATGGCGATGCCGTCGGCAGCCAGGACAGCCACGATCCGAAGTACGTCATCACGGTAGTCGACGCGCATCCGCTGCTCCCATTCGAGCGGCTTCAGAACCGCCTGGTAGCGTACCCGTTCGTGCCCGGATCGATCGGTCATTCGCCCTCTCGCGTGCCGCTTATTCCTGAGGGGATCCCGAGCCGCTCACGCTGCTCGTCGCGGGTCGCGTAGCGGTCGGACCTGATACCTACAATTTCCGTCCGCGAGCCATGTCCAGCGGTCACGAGAGCGGCCCGGATCAGCTCGCCGACGTCATGCGAGCCGGCCTGCGCTTCAAGGCTGGCAAGCATGGGGTAAGGCAGGTCCAACATGACCCGGATCATCCAATCTCCCGCCTCGGTGCGGGTCGGGTAGCCGCCGTGTCCTGGCTCGCTCCAGTCGGTGCCGGCGAGGAGCAACCGCAGGTCCGTCGAAGGGTCGGCCGACGCATAGGGCGGGGTCTCACGGGAGGGCAAAGGCGTTAGTTTGAAGTCGCTCAGGTCGATGGTCATGGCGGGTCTCCGTTCAGGGTTTCCAGTTTATGCAAATCGGGCAGATCGGCTCCTCAGAGTCCGTAGGTGCACGGCGTCGAGAAGGTCGGCGCCAGCGCATCACGCCGGGACCAGAAGGTGGATTGGCCGTTGGGCGTTAGCGTGGTCGGGGGCACCGCGATCTCGACCATGGGACCGCGGATCTGGACTACCGTGCCGCAGTTGGTGACGGTTCCGATCGCGAGGTCGCGTCGGAAGGCTTCGTGCCGGTTCTGCTCGGCCTCTCGGTCGGCGACGTAGCTGTCCTGGGTGCGTTGGAACCATGCCGCAGAGCGGATCTGGTCGGGGCGGCAGGCATAGACGGCGGTGCGGGTCGGGACCATCGACACGCGGCTCATTAGCCGGCTGCCCAGGTCGCCTTTCGTCGCCACCTCGGTCGTGTCGAATGTGATCGCGACGAAGCCTCCGAGGACCTGGTCCGGTCCACGCGAGCACACGGCCGACATGCCGGACCAGAAGTGCTTGAACTCGCCCCGGGGCGGCAGCCTGCGGCCGAGCGCGCGATCGCGGAAGGTGCGTGCTGCGTCCCCCTCCTCCGGCTCGAGCCGACCGCCCTTGGCGCTACACTCCTGAGCGAAGGCATCGCGGGCGCGCTCGGCTGTCGCCGAGCCGTTGGTGGTAATCTTCTCGGTCGTGTCCGTCAACGTGGTGTAATTTCAGGTGTGCCACCGGGCCGCATCGTTCAGGCGGCCTTGGGTGTAATCTGTAGGGGCGGTACCTCCTCGATCTGTGGTGTGGCGAGAGCGG
>NZ_JAFCUK010000028.1:0-13650 GCF_049896485.1 Sphingomonas sp. DC4900 | reverse complement strand
ACCTTAACCGATGAGCCCGGTGGCCACCGAGACGCCGACGCCGGGGTGGGGCCTCGGCCCCACCCCGGCATACACCGTCATCTACACCGGGAAATTACACCACGACCGCGGACGCTACCATCTTCTCGGAGATGAAGGAGTAGCCGATGATCTCGTCAGCGTCGTCGAGCAGCGGGAAGACCTGCGGCGACGGGCGGGTCCGAAGCGACCCGCTGGTCTTCACGTCGGGATCGCCGCCGATGGTGGTGAGAAAGTCAGCGACACCGAGTGATTGCTGCGCCATGGCCGGAACGCCCGCCAGAGCCGCTGTGAGCGCCGCTACGGCTCGAAACGTACCCTGCCCTGCCATGACCGCCTCCCCGTCGTCTGGAGGCGTTCTCCGGCCCGTGAGCCGGGTGTTAGCAACCCTGCATAGCACAAGGCGCCGCCACCTTTAGGCGGAGCCCTGGACATGCGTGACGGCCACCCGGCCAACACCTAATTGCTGACCGGCTGCTATGTCTTGAGGTTGCTACGCCTCACCGCCGGGACTGACCGGGCGGCGAACGGACGCTATCACGTCGGGAGCGCCGAGCAAATGCGAAGCGTGGTGTCTCGCCCTGTCCGATAGGCAGCGGCGCACGGTTCGGATCAGCTGCGCCAGCTCCGGTGCTTCGAACGGCTCCGGGACGGTCAGCACCCGTGAGTGGTCGGCATGCACGAGACGTATGCTGTACGTGCGCGCGTCAGGGCGGACAGGCGCAGTCCCATTCGAAACGGGCGGGTGAAGAAGTCACCGCCTCGGCCGCGGTGAGCAGCTCGGCGACCAGTGTCGGGTCGAGATCGGCGAAGTGGCGAACTCGCTCGCCAGCCCGGCCGGGAAAGTGCGCGATCCCGCCGGAGATCGTAATGCCGACCAGATCTCCAACCGTTTCCGGCTTAGAGCCGGTCACGCAGGCGCCCTGCCCTGCCTGGCGGCACGCCGCTCACGAGCACGACGGCGTCGTTCCTCGTCGCGCGCGACCTGAGCGGCGTCGATCACCGGTGCTTCGACAAGGCGAAATCCTTCCGCTCGCCGTGCAGCTTCCCTTCGTCGAGCTCGCTCTGCCTGAACCTCGAATCTCAGATCGGAGCGGGTGACCACGTAATCCAACTCGTGCTCATGCTGCCTGATCAGCGCGGCCAGCGCATGGACGGTCACCTCGTGGCCCACGGCCGCATCTAAAGCTTGTAGCCAGCGAGGTGACGCGTAGCGGTGACGTTGGACCCAAACATCGCGGCCGAGTTCCAGGCCTACTACCAGCGCCCATGCAACCGCATAGAGGCGGCTCGCTACCACAGGCGTCGTTCCGGTCACCTTGTCGACGACGGTGAGCGCGATCAGCCCGGCCCAGAAGGTTAGGATGCTGACCACCGGACACGGGTAGGTCCGGCTGACCTCCAGGCGAGCGACGAAGCGATCCAGCACCGGTATGGAAGCTTCCCTGTCCGCCGATGCACACTTCTCAGCAATTCGGT
This sequence comes from Sphingomonas sp. DC4900, assembly GCF_049896485.1. NCBI lineage: Bacteria > Pseudomonadati > Pseudomonadota > Alphaproteobacteria > Sphingomonadales > Sphingomonadaceae > Sphingomonas > Sphingomonas sp. DC4900. The sequence continues at coordinate 12,153 of NZ_JAFCUK010000028.1, read as the reverse complement.
CGTCTTCCATCGGATCGCGCTCGCAAAAAGCTAGACGCGTGATATACGCTTTACGTATACTAGGCAAATGGTAGATGCCTGGTATGCGTTCTCCTGCTTCGTCTGACCTGCATTGTCGCATCGTGCACCTGCTCACAAAGGCACGCCGTGATGCCAAGCTGCGGCAGGTCGATCTCGCTGGGCGGCTAAGTTGGCAACAGGCCTACGTGTCGCGGTACGAAACCGGCGAGCGCCTGCTTGGCGTTGACGAGTATGTTGCCGTGGCATTGGCTATCGGGGTCGATCCGGTCATGTTGTTGAAGCAAGCTCTCGAGATTTCAGTTGGTAAGAGGGTTGACGAGCGACCAACTGAATAGCGGGCATCCGCTTGGTAGGTCGTGCCGGTGCGATCGACGAGGAGCGAGGCATGGACATGGTTCGTCGCAGACGCCGACATTACCCCATCCGTCCTTCGTCACCGCGTTACTGCACTGACTGGGGCCTGGATCGATCGAGCAAGTCGCTGCCCGGTCCTGACGATTTACGCTAGCGCACGGCACTGTGGACGCAATGCGACGCTAGAGCCTGCCTTTCTGAATCTCCAAAATTCAAAGAAAATTATTTCGCGGGGTTAGAGGGTTCAATGAGAGGTTAAGAAGTTAGGGGTGCCGCTGTAACTGCTCAAGTCAGCGACTTTCCACGATTCGCTTTCGAAGGTGCGTTCCCGGAGTATCGTTGCGGCGTTCCTGAAGGATCGATGCTCGCGTTCCCGATGTATCGCCTCGCCGTTCCGGGAGTGTCGATTAGCGTTCCCGGAGTATCGATGATCGACGGACGGGTGGAAAATGAGCACTCTCATTGAATCAGTTTGCGATGGCGTTGCGCCGGCGACGTTCAAATTGTCCGAATCTGCGGTGCGCCACGAGGCCGTAGGAAGGATCTGTCACTCGCCACGCGATACATCCGGAACGCCATCGTCCTTGCGGATAATCTCGATGCCCGTGGAACGCGGCTTTTGCGGGACCAGTCTGCTGCAATGGACGTCGACCTCTTGCCGCTCTTCGGATCCCTCCACGACGCGGCAACAGCTCTCGCTCACCAGGGTCGGTTCGGCGCCCTGCAAATCCAGGCTGTAGCGGAAACCACCGTACATTTCGGACTCCGGGAACTATCGATCACCGAAGGTCTCTAGCATGGGTGCCAGTCGTAGCAGGCGGAGTCCGCTTTTCGCCTCCAGATCGCCGACGCGGCCACGGATGACGGCGTGAAAGTTCGCGCAGGCTCCGCCAAGCGCCCCGCGTGATCAGAGCCATCGCCACGGATGACGGTCCACCGCCATGCGCCACCTGATGCAGCGGCGCGAAGCCGGATGTGCTACCCGGCCGCGTAGTGTTGGCGAGCGCGGGCATTGCCCGGACCTTTTCAACAATCGTCGTCCAGTTGTAGCTCCGTGCCGCGTCTGCCAAAGGATCGCGTTGCTGCTCGATGTTCGGACACAGAACCCCGCGCTGGCGACGCCGTCCTATTCGGTGGCCACGAATCGCAGGTGATCTCTCTACCGCAGCGTATGCCGATTCTTAGCATCAAAGCGCCGCACGTAGCCGATGAAGGCGTTCTGATAGCTCACCGGGGTCCGGCCTGCGTCCGCCTCTATCCAGGTGCGGAAGTCAGCGTGGAGTGTCTGATAGTCCCAGCCGGGGCATTCGGCGCGCAGCGTTGCCAGAGTCGCGTCGGTGATCTCGCCGAAGGTGGCGCGGCCCGACAGGCTCTTCACGCTGCGGCGGATCAGGGCGGCGGCATCGACGCCGGGCTCGGCCGTCGGCTCAAGAGCGGGATCGGGCTTCGGGGCGGGGGAGGGTGCCTTGCCAGTCTTCGCTGCCTTCGCTGACGGCGCCGCCTTCGTCTCGCCTTCGCTTCGCCGGCGCATCCGCAACGCGGGTTCGCGCTTGCCATCGGGCTGCTCTATCGTCAGCGCATAGCCGGGCAGTTCGTCGCGCTCGGCGATCTTGGCGATCTCGAACTTGAAGCGGCGATACTGGCCCTCGGCGCCCGACTTCTCGAACAGCGTCGGCATCGAGATGGCGAAGCCCGCCTCGCCGGCGCCGCCCGCATGCTTGCGCGCGACCTTGTACAGCCAGCGCTCGCGCCCGCCGGTGATGTCGAAATAGGCGCGGTCGATCGACAGCACGCCGCCGGTCATCATCACGCCTTCCCAGAACCAGTTCGACAATTCGATTGTCATGCCACGCGAGCGCTCGGTCTTCTCGTCCACCAGCTGCGTCCAGCCGTCGAGCCAGCTGAACGTCGCCTCGCGGCGGTTCTCGGCACGGATATTTGTCTTGACCGTGGTCGACACCAGCCGGTCGAGCGCCTGGCCGAGCAGCTCATAGGCGCGACCCGTCGGCTGCCGCCCAATCGCGCGCAGCAGGTCGTAGGGCATCAGGTGGAGCTTGCGCGGCACGTCGTTAACGCCGCGGCGCGCCATGTCGGCGAGCATCGAGGCACAGTAGATCAGGATGTCCGCGTCCCAGATCGTCGCCATGCCGTAGTCGGGATTGGCCGAGACGTGGACCCACAGCTTGCCGTCCGGTGATCGGTAGTCGATCGGCTTCACACGCTTCGACTTTGCGAGGCTGAAGAAAGGCCGCTCCATCATTTCGCGCTGGTCGCGCAGCGGCAAGTCGGCAAGATAGGGGAGGAACAGCTCGAACTGCTCGGACACGGCCTCCCGGCGCGCGCGGGTCATGCGATGTTTCCCCGGGGAAACATCGACCAGCGGTTTACAAAACCGATGCTCCGCCCCTGCATGTTTCCCCGGGGAAACATCAGCGCTGGAGTCCTTTCCCGGTCGCCTCGAGGTGGGCCAGTGCATCGCGCAAGGCGGTCATCAACTCGTCCGTGTCTGCGCCAGAGCCCGCGTGGAGGCGGATCGTCACGCCTTGCCGGTTAGCCGACTGTACCGTCAGTGCGGTGCGCCCGTACTTGGTGGCGTAGCGGTACGGCTCCGGCCTTTCGTCACCGGACAACGCCTTTGGCGCGTCGAGCAGCCGCCGCAGCACGTCCGTGGCGGGGGAGGGGGGGGCGCCCGCCTCGCGACGTGCCGCCTGTTCCTTGGCGACCTGCCGCGCCATGGCGGTGATCGCCTTGGCCATGTCCTTGTCGTCTAGCGCCTGGGCGAGTGTATAGGCCGGCTTCAGCTGCACGTCGCCCGGCGAGGCGAAGGCGGCAATCACCGCGTCAGGGATCGTGGCGACCTTCAGCATCTTGGACAGCCAGCCCTTGGACAGCTTCAGCCGTTCGGCCATCCGCGTCTGGTGGTTGCCGTAATGCGCCTTCAGCGCGTCGAGATAGTTGCGGGCCCGCTCCAGGTCGGACACGTCGGCCCGCGCGCGGTTTTCCAGATCCGCCAGCCGGAAAGCCGCCTCATCATCCAGCTGCGCGACCTGCGCCACGAACTGCATGTCGGGATAGCTGTGCGAACGCAGCCAGCTGATCGACCAATGCCGCCGCGTGCCGGCGATCACCTCGAAATCGTGATCCGGATCGCCGTCGACGCGCCGCACCACCGCCGGCACCTTCTGTCCGCCCTCGGCGACGATCGAGTCGATCAGCTCGCGGCAATTCTCCTCCGAGAGGTGCGCGTAAGTGCGAGCGTTGCCCGGCCAGATGCGCACGCGCGCGGGATCGAGCAGCAGTTGGGTGACCTGCCGCACCTCGCCGCTCGCCACACGCGCCAGCGCGGACTCGCGACCGAGCAGCGTGGTCGTGCGCGCGCGTTCCGGGGGAGCCTCGCGCGCCGGGGCAGGGAAGGGGGCATTGCCTTGTTCGGACGCGTCATCTGCGAGCAGCGCCGCCAGATAGTCCGATTGCTTACGCGCCATGCCGCACCTCCCGTGCAGAACGTAAGTAGAACATGGCGTTGTAGGAAAGGTCAGGCCGCGGCATGGATCACCGCCTCCTCGCTGGCCGGTTCGACACGCCCCCAGCTTTGGCGCACGAGCTGCTCCACCTGCCGCAGCGCCTCGTCCAGATTGGCGCGGCTGCGCTTGTGCGTCTTGGGCGTGCCGATCGGCTTTTCCAGCTCGTAGACGGTCATCATCCGCATCGCCGCATGGCTGATCTCGGCCGATTCGAGGATCGGCACCGGGAGCAGGGCAGGGCCGAAGCTCTGCTCCATGATCGCGCGCACCATTGCGTGGCTGGGATCGTTGCCATCGAACTTGGAGCAGATCAGCCGGACGAACTGGTAGTCGACCTCGATGCCGGCGCCCGTCAGCTGGTGCAGCACCTGATCCATCATCGACAGGAATTGCACGGTGGAGCAGAAATCCGGCGTGGTGGCCGCCAGCGGCACCAGCAGCGCGTTCGCCGCCTGCATCACTGCCAGGCTAATCGTGCCGAGGGCAGGGGGCGGATCGAGCAGAACGATGTCATAGTCGCGCGCGAGGTCGGACAAACCGCGCTTCAGCTTGCGAAACCGCGCCGCCAGCACTGATCCGCCATCGCTGCCCGCTGCCGCCAGCTCATATTCAACGTCGAACAGTTCGAGATTGGACGGGATCAGGTCCACGTTCGGCCACGGCGTCCGCTTTACCGCGTAGAGCAGGTCCGCCTGGGTTGGGTCAATCGAGAGATACGGGTAGAGCGTCTCTTCCCGCGTAATGTTGAAGTGTGGGTTGAAGCCGAACAGGGTCGTCGTCGTCGCCTGGCTGTCGCAATCGACCACCAGCACGCGATAGCCCTGCACCGCGAAATAATGGGCTAGGTGCGTGGTGACGGTCGACTTGCCAACGCCGCCCTTGAAGTTCTGCACCGCGATGATCGCCGGCACGTCGAGCGGGGCGCGGGCAGGGGACGCGCCCAGCACCTCGCGCATCCGCAGCATTTCCTCGACCGTGTAGCCCAGCCGGCGCCCGCTCTCGGAGGCGGGGGCAGGGGGCAATCTCCCGTCATCTTCCGCCATGCGGATGCGGTTGGTAGAGCAGCCGAGCAGCTGTGCCGCCTCGGCGATGCCGAAGCGAACGTTGAGCCCCTTGCGGCTCTCGGGCAGAAACGCTTTGCGCCGGAGGCGTTCGATCATCCGCTCGCCAGCCTCGGCGAGGTCGCCGATCTGCGTCAGCACTGCACCATCATGTGCCAAGACAAAGCCCCTTGAACCTTTTCAGCAACGAACTTGCCAGATTTCATTCAGGGCGGCAAGAGGGCGGGCGAAGGGGACACAATGCCGATCCTGCACTGGCTGACACGCGACCGCGACGTGAAGGCGGCGGATGCCGTACCGTACCGCCTGCTGGAGCGCGACGCGGCGCTTTCCGCCGGCGCGCCCGGCAGCGGCAACATGCTGATCCAAGGCGACAATCTGGAGGCGCTCAAGAGCCTGCTGCCCAATTATCGCGGACAGGTGAAGTGCATCTACATCGACCCGCCTTACAATACGCGGTCGGCTGTTTCTGTCCATTATGACGACACGTTAGGCCGCGTCTGCATTTAGCGCAGCCAGATCATGGCGCATGCGAGGTGAACGAAGCCCATGAAGGCGGAGATGGTCTTCTCGCAGCGCAAGGCGATGCGGCGGAAGCGCTTGAGCTTGTTGAAGAAGCACTCAACCTGATGGCGTTCCTTGTAGAGGCGCCAGTCGATGGGCGGCTTTCCGGTTCGGCTGGGATTGGCTTTGATGGGGGCAGTAGCACCGAGACTGTCGGCGATGAAGGCGCGTAGCGGATCGGCATCATAGGCGGCGTCGGCGATGACGTGGCCGACACCCTTCAAGCCCGTCAGCAGCGCTTCGGCCTGGGGACGATCGCCCCATTGCCCGGGCGTCGGACGGATACGGATCGGCAGGCCGATGGCGTCGACCGCCGCATGCAGCTTGGTCGTCAGCCCGCCGCGGGACCGACCGATCGCGGCAGCTTCAGCCCCCCTTTTGCGCCCGCCGCATCGGCGTGCGCCTTCGAGATGGTGCTGTCGATCAGGACGTATTCGAAGTCCGGCGTGTCGGCCAGGCTATGGAAAAGCCGTTCCCATACACCGGCATGCGACCACCGCCGGAACCGCGCATGCACCCCTGTCCACTTGCCGAACACCTCCGGCAGGTCACGCCAGCGTGCCGCATTGCCGGCCATCCACAGGATCGCATCCACAAACAGCCGGTTGTCGACACCGCTCCGCCCTCGCGTCCCCTCCCGACCCGGAAGATGACCCGCAATCCGATCCCATTGCTCGTCCGTCAGCGTTCGTCTGCTCAAGGCTTGGCTCCTTCACCAGCCTTGGATCAGATCGGTCTTCCAAATGGAATCCGCTAAATGCAGACACTGCCTAGAGCACAGTCAGTGGCTGGCGATGATCTATCCGCGGCTTGAACTACTCCAAAAACTGCTCGCTGAGGATGGAAGCATCTGGGTGTCAATTGACGATCATGAGGGGCATTACCTCAAGATCGTGATGGACGAGGTGTTTGGACGCGGATCTTTCATTGCAAGCCCTGTTTGGCAAAAGCGTTACTCGCGTGAAAACCGAGAGGCGATCGGCGACGTTCACGAGTATCTGCTCGCTTATTCGCCATCACCTGAGCGCTTCAAAGCGCAACGCAACAAGCTGCCGCTTGATGAGGATCAGGCCAAGATCTATCGCAATCCTGACAACGCCAAAGAAGCAGACCCGAGTAAGCGTTGGCGTGGGCTTCCGATGACTGCGCAGGGCTACCGCCCAAACCAGATGTACGAGATTGTCGCCCCGAATGGTCGACGGCATACACCTCCCGAAGGTCGCTGCTGGTCGATGATTCGACCCGAGTTCGAAAAGCTAGTTGAGGCGAAGCGGATTTACTGGGGCAAGGACGGGAACGCACAGCCGAGCGTCATCCGTTTTCTTTCTGAGGTCGAAGGATTGGTGCCTTGGACATGGTGGCCACATGGCGAGGTCGGCCATACTGACGAGAGCAAGAAAGAGGCGAACGCGTTGTTTGGCGCCGACGTAAGTTTCGGCACGCCCAAGCCCGAACGCCTGCTGCAACGCATCCTCCACATTGCCACCAACCCCGGCGACCTCGTCCTCGACTCCTTCCTCGGCTCCGGCACCACGGCGGCGGTCGCGCACAAGATGGGGCGGCGCTGGATCGGGATCGAGATGGGCGACCATGCCGTCACTCATTGCGCGCCGCGGCTGAACAAGGTTATCGCGGGTGAGGGCGGCGGCATCAGCCGGGCGGTCGACTGGCAGGGCGGGGGCGGGTTCGACTTCTACCGGCTCGGCCCTGCGGTGTTCGACGCCGATGGCACGATCGCCGCCGGCATCGCCTTCGCCCCGCTCGCTGCGCACGTCTGGTTCGCGGAGACCGGGACGCCATTCGCCGGAGCGGCCGCCACGCCGTTCCTGGGCCACCATGACGGGCAGGGGGTCGCGCTGCTCTACAATGGCATTCTCGGTGACAAGCGTCCGGCGGGCGGCAACGTGCTGACACGCGCGACGCTGGCGCTGATCCGGGAGGGGGCAGAGGGCTTCACCGGCCCGGTCACCATCTATGGCGAGGCGAGCCGGCTGTCGCCTGCGACGCTCACCGCCGAGCGCGTCATCTTCAAGCAGACGCCCTACGACGTGAAGGCCCGCTGATGCAGCTCAAGACCTATCAGCAGGCGACCCTCGACACGCTGCGTCGCTTTTTCGAAGCGGCACAGGCGCACGGGCCCAAGGCCGCGTACGAGGCGATCACGACCGAGCCGGACCAGGTCAGGCGGCTGTGCGGCTATGGCGGGCGCTACACGCCCCTGCTCGGGCAGGAGGGGATGCCCTATGTCTGCCTGCGCCTGCCCACCGGCGGCGGCAAGACGCTGCTCGCCGCGCACAGCGTCGCGGTCGCGCGCGATGCGTGGATCGGGCGCGACTATCCGCCGGTGCTGTGGCTGGTGCCGACCACGACGATCCGCCGGCAGACCGTGGACGCGCTGAACAACCCGCGCCATCACTATCGTAAGGCGCTGGCTGCCGCCTTCGGTGAGCCGGTGCGCGTGTTCGACATCGCCGATTTCACCCGGCTGACCGCGGCCGACCTGTCGCGGCACCTGTGCGTGTTCGTCGCCACCATCCAGACGCTGCGCGTGGAGAACACAGAGGGGCGCAAGGTCTATGCGCACCACGAGGCGCTGGAGCCGTTGTTCGCGAACGTGCCGAAGCGGATCTCGGGGCTGGAGCCGCTCGGTGCCGAGGTGGCAAAGCGGGTAGGGGGCCACCCGGACGACATACGCTATTCCTTCGCCAACCTGCTCCACCTCCATCGCCCGCTGATGATCGTGGATGAGGCGCACAAGGCGGTGACCGGCCTGTCGCGCGAGATGCAGGCGCGCGTGAACCCGTCCGCCATCATCGAGTTCACCGCGACCCCGCATCCCAAGAGCAACATCCTCCACGCCGTTAGCGCCGCGGAGCTGAAGGCGGAGCAGATGATCAAGCTGCCCGTCCGCCTGGATGAGCACCAGACCTGGGAGGGTGCGGTGACCGGCGCGATCGCGCGCCGCGCCGAGCTGGCGGAGAAGGCGGGCCGCGATCGCGACGGATACATCCGCCCGCTGGTGCTGTTCCAGGCCGAGGACAAGGGCCGCGAGGTGACCGTCGACGTGCTGCTGGAGCACCTCCGGTCCGTCCACCACATCCCCGCCGACAAGATCGCGGTCGCGACCGGCGACCAGCGCGGTCTCGACGGCATCGACCTGTTCTCGCCCGACTGCCCGATCGACTACATCATCACCGTCGAGGCGCTGAAGGAGGGCTGGGACTGTTCCTTCGCCTACGTCTTCTGTTCGGTCGCCAACATTCGCAGCGCGACCGATGCGGAGCAGCGGCTCGGCCGCGTGCTGCGCATGCCCTATGCGAGGAGGCGCAAGGCGCCCGCGCTGAACAAGGCCTATGCGCACCTCGTGTCCAAGTCATTCGCGGAGGCCGCGACGGCCCTCAAGGACCGGCTGGTCGACATGGGCTTCGAGGAGCAGGAGGCGGAAGCGTCGATCGAAGCGGCGCCGACGTTGGGAGAGGGGCTGTTCGGCGCGCGCGCGCGTCCGCTGCCGTCCGCGCGGATCGAGGTTGCGGCGGATGCGGGCACTTTGGCGGCGGTGAGGGCCGCCGCGCCCGATCGGCTCAGCGTCGAGGATGGCGCGATCCGGATCACCGGCTTCCTGCGCGAGGCGGAGAAGGCGGCGGTCTATGCCGCGCTCCCCGCGCCCGCCGCCGCCCATGTGCGCGAACAGGTCGCCGCCTATGAGGCCGAGCACGCGCATGAAGCGGCGCCCGCCGAGCTTGGGCAGACGTTTGTCGTGCCCCGCCTGATGGCGCAGATGCAGGGCGAGCTGGTGTTCGCCGATACGGACCGCCTGTCCGAGTATTTCGACTGGTCGCTCGCCGAGGCCGGTCACCAGCTTACCCGCGACCAGTTCGACGTGGCCGAAACCGCCGACGCCTTTCAGATCGACCTCGACGGTGATCGGCTCACCGTGGCGCACAGCGACGTCAGCGACCAGTTGCTGCTCGACGTGCCGGTCGAGGGCTGGACGGAGAGCGGGCTCGTCGCGCTGTTGGCAAAGGCGGTGCGACAGGATGACGTGCGCCCCGCCGAGCTGCTGGCGTGGCTGGCCGATGTGGTCGGTTTTCTGGTCCGCGATCGCCATCTGCCGCTCGCCGCGCTGATGCGCTGCCGCTTCATGCTCGCGCGGCGCCTGCGCGATCGCATCGCCGCCGTTCGCCAGGCCGCGCGTGAGCGGGCGTATCAGAGCTGCCTCTTCGGCCCCGACGCTGCGCCGACCGTCTCGGTCGAGCACGGCTTCCGCTTCGCTGACGGCATGTTTGATGGCGTGCCCGCCTATCAGGGCAGCTATCGCTTCACCAAGCACTTCCTGCTCGCGGTACCTGTTTTCGACAGCGGCGAGGACGGCGAGGAGCTCAGCGCCGCCAAGCAGCTCGACGCGGTGCCGGAGGTGGACGTCTGGGTCCGCAACGTCGCGAGCCATCCCGCCGCCTTCTGGCTGCCGCTGGCGACGGGCCGCACCTACCCCGACTTCGTGGCGCGGCTGACGGACGGCCGCCTCCTGGTCGTCGAGTATAAGGGCGGCCATCTCGTCCGCGACGCAGCCGAAAAGCGCCTCGCCGGTGAGCTGTGGGAGCGAAGCGGCGGCGGCCTGTACGTCTTCGCCGAGCGGGAGCGGGACGGGATGAACGTACGCGATCAGATCCGTCGTGCGATCGGCCGTGGGTGATTGGCGGTCGTTTGGCAAAGGGCAGGGTTGGGTAGGAAAACGGACGGGGCGGCTTGGACAGACGGGAACGCCTTCATTCACCATTCACGCCGGCACTCACGGCAGCTACCAGCTCCCACACCCCTCATCGAAGTGCATGTTGGCTCATCCCGGCCAGACATTCTGACGCGGGTTTCTGACGCCTGCAGCAGGACAGACAAATTAAGCGACTCTCAATCTTTTGTTGAAATGTACGCCGCAAAGACGTACATGTGCGTGAAGGTTGGATGAGGTGTGCCATGCTTGGCTTTCAGGATCAGGTCGGCGCCGTTGAGGAGCGCAGCAGCGAGCGGATGAACTTCCGTACCAAGCCGCGCATCAAGCAGGCGATTCAGCAGGCTGCCGCTCTTTCCGGTGTGGACGATTCCGTCTTCACGATGGACGCGGCCTATCGCTCTGCGATGGAGACGATCGCGGCGCACGAACGCACCACCCTGCAGCCGGTCGATCATTCGCGCTTCTTTGCGGCGCTCGACACGCCGCCGGCACCCACCGAGCGACTTCGGGCAGCATTCGCGCGGCATCGTGAGACGATCGTCAGCAGGTGACGGCGACAGAGGACGCAAAGCTCTTCACCATCGAACCGCTCGATCCTGCCAAGCACGATCGAGCGGCCTTTTCCTGTGGCATCACGCAGGTCGACAACTTCTTCCGCCGGACCGCGAACAAGCTCGCCAAGGCGGATAACGTCCGCACCTTCGTGATGGTCGGTGCCGAGGGCGAGCTGATCGGCTTCTATGCCACCAACGCCCATGCGATCGACTATACCGAGTTACCCGATCGGTTCGCCCGCAACCGCCCTGCGCATGGCAGTATCCCGGCCGCCTACATTTCGATGATCGGCGTCGACAGCCGCTTTCAAGGGCAAGGCTATGGCGGCGATCTGTTGGTCGATTGTCTCAAGCGCCTGGCCTTGGCGGCCCAAGCGTTGGGGATCGCCGTCGTCATGCTGGACGTGTTCGACTGCGGCGATGCCGAGAAGGTGGCGAAACGCATCGCGCTCTATACCGGCTATGGCTTTGAGCCGCTGCCCTCCAACGGCTTGCGGTTGTTCCTGCCGATCGCGACGGTTCGGACTCTTACGCAAGCGGATGCGTAGGCTGAGAATTGCTGACGCGTAACTTGCCCAGTTCAAAGCCCCATGCTGCGCGGTCCTAATCAAGCATTTGATCTTTCAGCGTCAGAAGGGCGAGCACATCATTCCCAAAGCCTTTGACGCACTCCTCGGTCAGCTCAAACCTATCGGCGCCCCGGCGATCGAACCATGCGTCCGCCCCGATGATCGTCGGCCGCGACCGATCAATCTTTCCATACAGCACGTCCATCGCGTCTGACTCAGGATCGAGATCATCACGGGGAAACCAGTGATCCGGAATGCCGCCATTGCGTCGAAACCATCGGCGTCCGTTCTGACCGTGGCAAACGATCATACAGGGCCAAGGACTATGGTCGATAAACCTTTGCGCCGTCGCCAACCGGCTGGTGGAAAAGGCAGCCGCCAGAGCGTCGATTGCTTCGAATGACGGCCGCCGGTGAGCGGCAGCAAGCGGTCGAAACAGATAGGCCGGCATCAACAGGTCGGCGGCATAATTATCAGCTTGCCGCTCAATGCCGGCACCGCCCTGGCTGACACTTCCGATCTCACTCGCCCTGCAGACCGACGACCGGCCGCGATGATGCTGCCAGTGGCCCAACTCGTGCGCGATCGAGAAGCGACGGCGACGCGGATCGCCATCGCCTTTCACAGTGATGATCGCCTGATTGCGAAAGCCGATGATTGTCAATCGGCGTCCAAAAAGGACCCCCTATCGGCGTGCAAAAGGGACCCCCTTCGTCGAGCAGCGTAACGGGTATGACGGGCGCACTGTTCGTGCTGGTTGCGGCGTAGGGCGGGCGT
>NZ_JAFCUK010000027.1:0-15385 GCF_049896485.1 Sphingomonas sp. DC4900 | reverse complement strand
CGCCCGCCCTACGCCGCAACCAGCACGAACAGTGCGCCCGTCATACCCGTTACGCTGCTCGACGAAGGGGGTCCCTTTTGCACGCCGATAGGGGGTCCTTTTTGGACGCCGATTGACAGCCGAGAGCGGCTACCGTGGCCGCGAACACAGGAAGGGCGAGCAGCAGGCCGGGCACATTGCCGGTGCGTGGCACGTCCTGCACCCAGAACGCGAACCCGAACACGAACAGGCCGGCAAAGATGCCGATCAGTGTCATCGCTATCCAGGTGCCGAGGGCAGTTGCCCGGTCGCGCTGCCAATCACCACGCCGACGTCGTTCAGCGATCAGCCGCGCCGACGCGAAGAGCAACGTTTGCTGAAGTATGATGTTGGCGATCGCCGGGAACACGTAGTCGCGATAACCACCGGTGGTGTTGAACAGCGGCTGCATGACGATTGTCGCGCCGGACCCACTGCGATGAGCGATGAGGGCCCCAGTCACTTCAACCGCCTGCTCTCTCACGACATCGCCTAGCGCGCGGGCGATCCCTTCAGCACGCACGAAGTACGCCCCGTTGACGATCAAGGCCGCCCCCGCCCCGGGCCGCCCCTTCAGTGCCGCTCCGCCGAGACCTTTCGACAGGTAGAGAATGCCGTCGGCACGCCGTTGGCGCACTTCTTCACGCGCCGCCATGATGTCGGGCACCAGCGCGACGATCCGAACGGTGGGCGTCTCGCCCAGATGCCGGATCACGGCCCGGGATAGCGGTGTTCGGTCGCGGTCGACGACGACCATCGGCAGGGCCAGCGCCTGCTGCTGCGAATAGGGTGCAGGGTAGTAGAAGGCGTAGAATAGCACCGAAATGACCGCCAGCGACACGAGTTCGCGCGCTTGCAGGACCTCGAACTGTGGTCAATCGCAGTCCGCAGATCGATCCCGCCACGCACAGGCGGGCATTGGAAAGCGGCAAGTTGCGCTACTGCCCGATCTGTGACGGCTTCGAGGTCACCGACACGCGCATCGCCGTGATCGGTGCCGACGAACACGGCGTCGCGGAGGCGCTTTTTCTCAGGACATATTCGTCGAAGATCACGTTGCTGGCGGAGCGGACCGTCGACCTCGACGAAGAGGACCGACAGGCGCTCCAAGAGGCCGGGATCGCACTCGCCGGTGCGCCGCTAGCCTCGATCGACTTCGAAGCCGCAGATGATGTTATAATTGCGCTGGAAGACGGTGCCGGCACGGTGGTCGTGGACACCGTGTATCCGGCGCTCGGCTCGGACATCAACAATGCTCTGGCCATCGATATAGGGGTCGCGTTGAGTGACTGCCGGTGCATTGCCACTGACGAGGATCAGCGCACAAATCTACCCGGTTGCTACGCTGCCGGCGATGTCGTGGCCGGTCTCGATCAGATCAGCGTGGCGACAGGTCACGGGGCGAAAGCGGCAACGGCGATTCACAACGCGCTTCGAGCGCTTGACGGGCAGACGGCGGACAAATGATCGGTTCCAAGCGTCTCAGCGACCTGACCGCGTCCATATCACACCAAGACCATGCTCGCGATCGCCGCACCAGATGTCAGTCTTCGCACTCACTGCTCGGTGGCTGCGTGAACAGTTTCGATATCTCACCCCGGATGAGTGCGTAACATTCGCAGGACACCTCCCGCAGTAGGTCGGGATTGATCACCGAGATCTTGCCGCGTTTGTACTCTATCGCTCCGATCGAGAGAAACTCGCGGGCAACGATGTTGACTGCGTTTCGCTTGACCCCGAGCATTTCGGCAAGGAATTCCTGCTTCAAGGGCAGCCTGTCGGTCTCGGTCCGATCGTGGGTGGTCAGGATCCAGCGCGCGAGGCGCTGGCGAACGGTGTGAAGCGCGTTACAGGCAACCGACTGCAGTGACATTCGCACCATGACCTCGCGCCAGCGAGTAACGGCCGAACAGAATTCCACGCTCTCGTCGACCAGATCTTCGAAATCTTCCGCTTTGACCCGGTAGCCGCTGCCGGGGAGTTGAACGACGTAGCGGTTGAAAGCGTCGTCGACATAGCCGCTCGCACTCAATCCTGCGGCTCCCTCACGCCCGATCGTCATTCCCTCAGCGGTTCGACCGTCGCTCATGACCGCGACCAGCGAGATCATGCCGGTCAGCGGCAGAAAGACGTGAGTGAGCGGTTGCCCGGGCTCGTACAATACCTGTCCGGCTTCCAGCAGCACGGGCTCCAGACGATCGTCCATCCGCGCCCGCTCATCGGGAGGAACCCGATCGAGAAGGTGGTTGCTGCTCGAAAGAGCCGCACCGTTCTCGCGACCTGCGGGATCGTCAGCCAATGAAAAGCTCCTCTCTAGCTGCATGCTCAACGCGCCGCCCTACACCTCGATCAATTTCGACAAAAGAAACCTCAGCGGGAACGCGCCATGTGAAAAACCGTTAATGAACGGTTGAATACATAACGGGGCGATAGCGGCATGGTTCGATCGACATGGAGAGCGCTAGGCGGCACGGCGATGCCTGTCGCCGGGGCTGTTCTGCTCGCTTCCTGTGCCAGCCCTTCGACACGAATAGCTACCGGGCTTGGAGGGTACGGACTAAGCGAGGGTTCGGCCCGATGCATGGGAGATCGCCTGCAGTCACGCCTGTCGCTGGGCCAGCTCCGACAACTCGGGCGCGCCGCACAAGCTTTGAGTCAGTCGCAGGCCGGGCGCCTGACGGCCAGTGACCTGATCCGCGCGGGCGCTCAGGTCAACGATGTCAAAATACCCCTGGAAGTCACGAAAGCGGCCGCATCTTGCGGTGCGTTGAGGGAAGCGGCCGGGGTTCAGGGAGGTTGATATGAACGATGTCCGATATGCGGGGGGAACCGTGATTGACGGTACCCGCGACTTCACAAACCAGGTCTGGATGTACGCGCAGGAATGGGGGCCGCGCATTATCGGCGCGCTGGTCATTCTTCTGATCGGATGGCTGGTTGCACGCGCCGTCAAATGGGGCGTCGCGAACCTCATCAATCGGACGCCGCTGGCGCGGCGCGCCAATCAACCCAACCATCCGCCACGCGATAAGTCGACGATCGGTGCGCAGGTCGGGGATGCTGCGTTCTGGGTCGTTCTGCTGGTTGCCTTCTTCCTTGCAGCGCAGCCGCTCGGCCTCGCTAGCGCGACGGGTCCACTTGCCGACATGCTGAACGGCTTCGGCAATGCCGTGCCGCGGATCATCGGCGCCGGTCTGATCCTTTTCCTCGGGTATATCCTGGCAAGCGTGGCGAAGAAGGCGGTCGAAGCCGTCATCACCGCCAGCCATGTCGAACGATTGTCGGCGCACGTCGGCAGCACGCCGCCCGCCGACCCGAGCGCCTTGCCGCGCGCGGTCGGTAGCGTCGTGTTTGCGCTGATCATCATTCCGGTGGCGATCGCAGCGCTCGACACACTCAATATCGCCGCCATCTCGCAGCCGGCGACTGCCATGCTGCGGATCATTCTCGACGCCATTCCGCATGTGATCGCGGCAGGCATCATCATCACGCTTGCCTACTACCTCGGCAAATTCGCTTCGCAGCTGATCACGTCCTTCCTAGGCTCGACCGGCGTTGACAAGGCGATTAACTCCCTGGGCTTGTTTCCCCGGAGCGATGCGCCCGTCGACGGCGTCACCGGCGCCGAGCAGGTATCCGTCAAGGCGGGTGCGACGCTCACCCCGTCGAAGATGATTGGGTCGGGTGTCTTCATCGCCATTGTCATCTTCGGTTTGATGGAGGCGTTCCGGCAGCTCAATTTCGCCTATGGTTCGCGGATCATGGCGGAGGTGCTGACGCTCTTCGGTCAGGTGGTCTTCGGTGCGATCATCATCGCCGCAGCCGTCGCAATCGCACGCCTGATCTCGACGACAATTAAGGCAAGCGGCGGGGCCGGTGCCGACTTTACCGCTTCGCTCACAAAGGTGGCGATCATCGTCCTGGGCACAGCTATCGGGTTGCGCTTCATGGGTCTGGCGGACGACATCATCAATCTGGCGTTCGGCCTCATTCTCGGGGCGATCGCGGTGGCGTTCGCACTCGCTTTTGGCCTTGGCGGGCGCGATCAAGCCGGCAGGATCGTGCAGAGGCTGCTGGGCAAGGCAGAGGATGAGGCGAACCGCCCTGCTGCGCCCTCTACCGTACCGGTCGCCCCTGCGTCGCCGATCGCTCCGCGCGAACAGGACACGCAGGCATGACCCGCTGGATGAGCAAATCGCTGTTGGCTGTCGGCATCCTGCTGGCTGGCTGTGACGGCCGTCGCGAAAACGCCGGAGAGCAGGCGGACGCCAATGCCGGCGTCGTCTCCGGCGAAGATACGTTGGCCAGCGGCCCTGCAGAAACGGCGGGAGAGGCGCAGGATCGTGCGGCAGAAAGCGCGAACGCGGCGATCGAAGCGAACGCCGATGCCGCCGAGGTCCGCGCGGACGCGATACGCAGTACGGCCGATCGGGAAGCCGATGCGCTCGAGGAACGAGCCAAGAAGGTCCGTCGGGATGCCGAGCAGAAGGCCGACGCGGCCGAAGACCGTGCAGACGCCATTCGCGGCAAATGATGTTCACGGGTCGATCGCCCGGGACTGTACCTAAAGGCCCAGAGAGGTCGCGCGTAGCAACTTGATCGGGGCCCGGGGGCACGCGCTCCCGGGCCCCATCTTACCCCTACTGCTTTGACACCGGAATGGCGCGATATGGAAACACCCGATGATTGCGAAGCTGCCGCGATCGAGCGCGAGCTTGGCTACTGCGAAAGCCGTGCGCACGCGGAAAAGCGGGCAGCGCGCCTTAGCCGGAGCGTCGAGGCAGTCATCGCCCACCGACGCCTTGCGGACGCATACGATTCAAGAGCGCAACGCCTGCAATGTCGCGTCGAAAATCACCTTTATCCGGCCAAGGAATAATCGTGCATCGTGTCATCGACATTACCGTGCCCTCGAACCGCGGCGAGCAGCTGATCGCCGCGCTGAACCAGCTCGAAGGGGTAGTCGGGCTGACGTGGCAGCACGGCGCTTCGATCAAACCCGTCGGCGACGTGGTGACCGTCCACGCCCTCAATCGTGCAACCGACGATGTGATGCGCGCCGTGGCGACGATCGGCGGCGATACGCCGTTCACTGTCGTAACGGCGGAGGTCGCGAGCATCAGCGACCCCGGGAACCAGAAGCAGATCGACGCCGACGTCGACGAGGCGATATGGGAGGAGCTCGAAACCGGTCTGCGGCATCAGGGACGCCTCACCGCAAATTTCCTGCTCTTGATGGCACTTGGCGGCGTTATCGGCGCCGCCGGAGCGTTCACTGAACCCGCGATCGCAGCGGTGGCATATGTCGCGTCCGCGATCATCGCTCCCGGGTTCGAGCCCTTGGCGAAATTGCCGTTGGGCATCGTGCTGAGACGGGCCGAAGTAGCCCGTGCCGGCATGCTGGCGACGCTCACCGGCTACGCAGTTCTGGCGGCTGCCGCAGGGGCGACATGGCTACTGCTTTCCAATTTCGGCGGGGTTCAATCGTCAGCGTTCCTTGAAGGCGACGTCCTCAAGCATACGATCCATCCTTCACCGGAGCTTTTGACGATCGCGCTTGCCGGGGCTTTTGCCGGCGTACTTATTCAGGCCTCGTACCGCCGAAGCGTGATTGCGGGCGCGCTGGTCGCCATGCGGCTGATCGAAGCAGCGTCGGTGGCGGGCATAGCCCTGGCGATGGGGCGCCTTGATTTGGCGGCCGCCAGCGGGGCGCGATTGGCGGTCGACGCCGGCTTCGTACTGGTCGCGGGTGTGATCGTTTTCGGCCTCAAGCAGCTCATCGTCCACCGTCGCGCGCCGCTGCACTGACGGCTCGCGTGGTCCCGCTCCCTGCACCCGCCTTTATTCGATGAAACGAAACCCCTCACAATGAACGATCATTCCGCCTCCGCAACGCACGATAACCGGGTCTGCATCATCGGCTGCGGGCGGGTCGGGATGGCGAGCGCCTACGCGCTCATCCAGAGCAGCTTCATCCGCGAACTCGTGCTGGTCGGCCGAGACCGCGAAAGGACCGAAGGCGAGGTCATGGACCTCGAACACGCGGTCGCGGTCCCGATGAAGTCTCCCATCAACGTCATCAACGGCAGCTACGCTGACGCCGCATCCAGCTCCGTAGTGGTCATCGCTGCCGGAAAGGCCACAGGCGGCAGCGACACCTCGCGGCTCGATCTCCTCGACGCCAACGCACCGATCGTGCGTGAGATCGTCGGCAAGCTCAAGAAGGAGGGGTTCGACGGCGTGATCGTCATGGCAACCAACCCGGTCGACCTGCTCGTCCAGGTCGCGCTCGAGGAAACGGGGCTCCCGACAGGCCAGATTGTCGGGACCGGGACGTTGGTCGATACCGCCAGATTGCGCGGAATGCTCGCCGAAGCATTCGATATCGAGCCGCGCGGGGTCGATGCCTATATCATCGGCGAACATGGGGATTCCGAAGTCGCCGTATGGAGCGGTGCACGCATCGCCGGCGTGCCTCTCCTCCGGCACTCGGACAGCGGAGAGGCACGGGACCTTGATCGGATGCTCGAGCGTGTTCGTCGCGCGGCACCCGAGGTCGTTCGTCGCAAGGGGCATACCGTATATGCCATCGGTCTGTGCGTCCAGCGGATCTGCGAAGCCGTACTGCGCAATGAGCACGCGGTTATTGCGGTCTCCACGGTCCTTGATGGTGAATATGGTCGGACCGACGTGTGCCTCGGCACACCGTGCGTGGTCGGCAAGAACGGGATCGAGCGGATCATCGAGCTCGATCTCGACGAAGAGGAGCGCAAAGCTCTCCACCGCTCCGCTGAGACATTGCGGCGGCTTAACCCTCGATTATCGGCAGGCGCGGCATGACGATCGGGAACGACAAGGCCGGTGCTGGAGCGCGGTCGCCGTTCGCGATCCCGACCGAAGGCTGGCTGGCCGTGCTCCGCCGAACCTGGGAAGAGACCGGCAAGGACAATATCGGCCTCATCGCCGCCGGTATCGCCTTCTATGCATTCGCCGCGATCGTCCCGCTGCTCGGCGCGGTTGTCCTCAGCTACGGTCTCTTCGCCGAGCCCGAGACGGTTCGCAGTAACGTCGAGCACGTGTTCGCCGCAGTGCCGCGCGAGGCGGCCACCATCATCACCGAACAACTCGTGACCGTCGTCGAGACCTCGAAGGGCAAGCAGGGTCTCGGCCTGATCATCGCGATCGCGCTCGCCTTTTATGGCGCCACCAAAGGCGCGTCGGCGATCGTGACAGCGCTCAACGTCGCTTATGGCGAGACCGAGCGGCGCGGGTTCTTCCGCGTCAACCTCCTGTATTTCGCGCTGGTCGCCGGCGGTGTGTTCCTGATCTTCCTGGCGATCGCATCGACAACGCTTCTCGGATTTCTCGAAAGCCTGGTTCCGCGCGCTTCGGACGTTCTTCTCACACTCATCAGGGTCGCAGGTTACGCCCTTCTGGGAGCATTCGTCGTGACGGCTGCCGCGATCCTGTATCGCTTCGGACCGGATCGCCGCAAACCGTCATGGGTCTGGCTATCGCCGGGATCGCTGGCCGCCACAATGCTTTGGCTGGGCGGGACCGCCGGCTTCGGCGTCTATGTGTCGAATTTCGGCAACTATGGCGCGACCTATGGTTCGCTGAGCGCGGTGATTGTGATGCTCACCTGGCTGTGGCTGTCGGCGTTCGTCTTTCTGCTGGGCGCCGAGTTGAATGCCGAGCTCGAACGTCAGGTCGAGGGCGAGGGGGCGGAGGCGCAGCCATCTACCTCTCCTCTCAGCGATTCGCCGCACGGGCGAACGCCAGACCCGTCAGGTGACGATCGACGGGCGAGGGCGCCCGACAAGTTCGGGACACGCGCTCCCCCGACCAACGGCCCGGCCTGGGTCGAGGGTGCGCTGTGTGCCGTGGGGCTGCTCCTGCTGCGCAACGGCAAGCCCGGCAAGGCGGCGGTGGCCATCGTCGGCGCAGTCGCCGCCTATAAAATCGGTCGGGGCGCAAGCACTCGGGGCAGCAACGGCTTAAAACTCTCGGCACAGGTAACATCGAACGAACCCGAGCGTTCGCACCTCTCACCAACGAAGGAACACCCAATGGCAGACCGTGACAATGATATCAGCGTCCTCAACAGCCTGATCGCCACCACCCTCGACAGCGTGGATGGCTATACCGAAGCCGCCGGCGATATCGAAAATCCTCGCTACGGCAGCGTGTTCTCGGATCGTGCTCGTGAACGCCGCGAGGTCGTGAGCGACCTTCAGGCGGAAGTCCGCCGTTTGGGCGGCGATCCCGAAGATGACGGGACCGTGCTTGCCGGAGCCCACCGCATGTTCCTCGACCTCAAGGCCAAGGTCACGGGGCAGGACGACAAGGCGATCATCGACGAGGTCGAGCGGGGCGAAGACCATATCAAGGCGAAGTTCGACGATGCGTTGGCGAAGGAGGATCTGTCGCCGGAGGTGCGGGCGGCAATCGCGAAGGCCAACCAGTCGGTGCAGGAAGGCCACGATCAGATGCGCGACCTGAAGCATAGCATGGAACGCTAACACCAGAACCTCAGCGACGCCGATACGCGTTGCCGACGTGACTTTTCAGCCCGGTCCGCACGCGCGAGGCCGGGCTGAATTATTTGAGTCCAACGCAGCCAAGCCATCGTCATCTCCAGAGTCCGTGCGCGAGCGGTTCTTTCGTGCCTGAACGGAACCCGCCGCTTACACTCTGGTTAGGCATCCTGCCGTGCATAGGCATTTTTACATCGAACGGGGATCGTCACCAATGAACAACCGGATGGTCAGGCCTGACACCTCGCTAACGCGCTTCGCCGAGGTCCGCATATGACTGACGCGGTCGTGCACCCTCCACGCGCGCGCATGTCCAAGCGCATGACGGCGGAGGCGTTCGGCACATTCTGGCTCGTGCTCGGTGGGTGCGGCACCGCCGTGCTCGCGACCGGGGAGGGCGGTGTCGGCGTTCTCGGCGTTGCGCTGGCGTTCGGCCTTACCGTGTTCACCATGGCGTTCGCCATTGGCGCGATTTCCGGGGGACATTTCAATCCTGCGGTTACGGTCGGCTTAACCGCCGCAGGCCGCTTCCCGGCGCGTGAGATTCCCGCTTACGTGGCGGCCCAACTCGTCGGCGCGATTGTCGCTTCGCTGCTCCTTCTCATGATCGCCCGCAGCATGCCCGGGTTCGATCTCGGAGGATTTGCGACGAACGGGTACGGCGATGCATCCCCCAAAGGATATCCGTTGGTCATTGCGCTGGTCGTCGAGACGGTGCTGACGGCAGCTTTCCTGATGGTCATCCTCGGCGCGACCGACGAACGGTCGCCAGCGGCATTCGCGCCGCTGGCGATCGGTTTGGCGCTGACCCTGATCCACCTCCTCTCGATCCCGGTGACCAACACGTCGGTCAATCCTGCGCGCAGTACCGGCCCTGCCTTGATGATGGAAGGCACCGCTCTTGCTCAGCTGTGGGTGTTCTGGGTCGCGCCGCTGGTCGGTGCCGTGCTCGCCGGTCTGGTCGGTCGCTGGCTGTTCTCGCATGCCGACGATGTCCGATCGCCCGGACCCATCTCGGTCGCCAAGCTGGATCGCCTGGTGGACCCGGTGACGACGCCGACAGCGGGCTATGACGTCAACAGCAAGTAATCTTGAAAGGACACTCTGATGGCTACCCTTCCTCCCGATCCCTACGCTCCCGATCCGGTCCATGATCCCGATGGCGCACCCCGGCCCGACAATCAGCCAGACAGCTTGCCCGGGCCGGATAATCCCGATGCGCCGTCGATCGATGATCCGGAAGTTCCCGATCAGCAGCCGGTAGAGGAGCCCGGAGCTCCGGGCGACGCGCCGAGCGATAGTCCGACACAGACCCAGGCCTGATGGCTCCCGCACTGTTGCAGACAGTAAAGTTTTGAAGAGGATCAATAAAATGGCAGTGAAGTTCGCAGGCACGATGAATGCGATCAATCGCGGTCTCGAAGATACCAAGCCCGGCAAGGGCGTCGATATGATCGAGGATTGGGAAGCCGCGCTGGCAGACGTCGATGTTCCGGGTGCGAAGGGCATCTTGCGTGATCTGACGTCGTTACGGAAGCAGCTCGAGAAGTCCGAGCCGGACGCCGATCGGGTCCATGCGCTTGTTCACCGCCTTGGCACCGCCACGACGAAGATCGCCGAGAAGGCCGATAAGTCGCAGGACAAGCTTAAGGCCCTGGGTGAGGCGCTGACCGAGGCGGGCGTGGACAGCCCCGACGAGGACGAGGATACCGACGCCGCCGCCGCACCGAAGCGCGCGCCCAAGAAGAAGTGATCGAGGCGGCGGGACGATCGTCCCGCCGTCCTCGCGACCGTTGTTAACTGATCGAAGGAGTAAGCTCATGGCGAAGTCGGAGAAGGGTTCGAAACGCGCCGAACGCGTTGAAAGCGATGGCACGGCACTGAACACCAGCGTCGAGAGCAGCGCTCGCGATCAGGTAGCCGAGGCACTGACCAAGGCGACTGCCGACAGCTATACCCTGTATGCCAAGACCCTCGGGGTTCATTGGAACGTCCAGGGGGCTAGCTTCTACGGTCTGCACAACATGACGGAGGCGCAGTATCAGGAACTCCACGAAGCGGCCGACGCGATCGCCGAGCGCATCAGGGCGCTGGGCAAACTTGCCCCAACGGGTAACGCCTCATTCCGCGAGCTGACGGTCATCGACAATGATGCGCCCCATAAGCCGACGCGCGAGATGATCGCTGAGCTTGTCGACGACAACGAGAAGGTCGCGCGGCGGATGAGCGAGTTTGCGCAGCTGGCTGACGAGGCTGGCGACCTGTTCAGTCACGACATGCTGGTCGCCAGGATCGGCGTCCATGAGCAGAATGCATGGATGTTGCGCGCCAGTCTTTCTGATTAAAAAAACCGACGCGGCGGCGAATTGTAGGATCGGCACGCCGACTTCAACGCCGCGAAGAAATGAAGTTAGCCGGGCGATTGTTTTTTGAGGGACAACCACGGGAGACGAACGATGAAGAGGATTTTAGCGGGCACGGCCGCGGTTGCGGTGATGTCGCTGGCGGCTTGCAACAGCAGTCCGCGCGAACAGGCTGCCGACAACATCGAGGCGAACGCCGAGCGCGTCGCGGACAACCTCGAAGAGGCGGCCGACAACGCGCCAACAGAAGCTGCGGAGGATCGCCTGGAAAATCGCGCCGACGCGGCGCGCGAGCTGGGGGACAAGAAGGCCGAGGATATGCGGACCAACGATCCCGACACCAATCTCTCGAACGGTATGTAGAATGGAGTCTCAAGCGTAGCAGCTGTTCAGAGTAGCCAATTGGAAATTGGGCGCCTACATGTCACGGGTGCCCGACTTCTAACCTCCTGCCAGCGCTCAAGCCCGGTTGCCGGCATTAGAGACGGCAATCGCAAGTGTTGAGTGCCAGCGAAACCTATCGACGTGCACGCCACAGCGACTTGAAGTCGGCTACTCTTCTGAGGCCGCATGATGCCATGCGGACGGCGTCATCGCAGAATCTCTTTCTGAGCGTACTGTCCGTCGTCAGAACATTCGGCACAACTCGCGGCGTAAATTAGCGGAGTGGGGGCCTCGTCTGGGGTTGATGTTAGGCGGCGCGCTTGCGGTGAAGCAAGCGCCGATGTTGGATGGTCTGTCGTTTGATCCTTTCGCGCTGTTTTATGATGGCGGGAGCCCTTCCGAAGTAGGTGTAGGCGCTTGCAATCATAGCGGCGTGTGCTCGCAAACAGCCTGATTTCCTGCTCACGCTTTCTGCCACTGGCGGGGAGCGTCCTGCTCGAATTATCTGCCAGTGTGCTCGCCATCATCCGGCGCTGCTTGCAAACGGGGCGTTGTGCTCACGCTCCGTGCCAATGGGCTCTCCAAACCCGTAGCCGGCAAGCGCTTTTGTGAAGCAGGTTTCCAGAACAGTTCTGACAAGCGGCGGGCCGCAGAAATGCGTTGTCGTCATGGCCCGCCCGCGAGGTCGTCAGAAAGGAAGGTTTTCGCGAACAGGGCCAGCGCATAATAGGCGATGACACCACGCAAGCGGAAAGGGTGCGATGACCAAAACCGAAATGCTGGAGACGATGAAACGCCTCGACGCCCATGCGAATGCCCTGCTGCTGATCGGTGCTTCCGATATCGATCTGCTCGGCGGCATGTTCGACGTGATGCCGGACTTCAAGGCGCTGCTCGATGCCGGATACGGCGAAGAGCTCGAGAGAAACGCCGGTCGCTTCCCCGGCCTGCACCGCTACGCCGTCATGCTCTCAAATATCGCCGAAGGGATCGCGGACGGCTCCATCCGGGTGCCACGCTGACGCCACTCCCGCTGGCAGATAATGTGAGCAGGCGACCATGACTGCGAGCAGCGCCGGATGATGGCGAGCACATTGGCAATTAGCGTGAGCAGACTGCTCCGCCCATTGTCAGATAATCCGAGCAGAAAATCGCTCCGTTTGCGAGCACACGCCGCTACGATTGCAAGCGCCTACATGTATCCATAATCGCTCCCGCGACCGGCACGATGCTGCCGCCAAATCGTTGATGGCCTGACGGAAATTCGAGGGAGAACATCGAATGCGTAGCCTGGTTGCTGTGTTCACGGTCGGGATATTCGCGATCGCGACCCCTGCCGGCGCGCAGGACATGCCCGGCGCAGTCGATCTGGGCGCGCAAGCGCGCACCCAGGTTCAGTCAGCGACTGCTCGTGGCTATGCCGAACGGGGCGGGGCGGCGACCGCGCGAGGTCCGAACGGGGTGCCACTGTCCGCTCGCGCGAAAAGCTATTGCGACAGCTATTCCGCACGGTTGCGCCAGTACGGCGCGAAGGATGGGCGAGTGATGAAGCTGGCAGCGGCCTGCCGGCAGGCAGGCTATCGCTATTGATCTCACCGCGCGATCGGCACCTGATCGATCCGCGTGGTCCAGGACGGGCTCTTGAAAGCACGCTTGGTGTCGTAGCTCTTCTGGCCAAAGCCCTCGGAGGCAAGCCGCATCGTGTTGCGGCCGAACCGCCCGTTGAGCCCGTCGATCGCGGCGAGCAGGGCAGGGGATCGCGGATCGGGCACCGCGAACAGGTCGGCCTGGTGCGCGGTCATCGGCTCCAGCCCCTCGAGCATGACGCCGCACTTGGTGTAGACGCCGCCAGTTTCGTACATGACATCCGCCATGCGGCCCGCCATACCGCCGATCACGCGCGGATCATTGGTCGCCGGCGACAGCCGCGCTATGCGCGAGGCGGACGGCGCGTTGGGCTTGAACCGGCTTCCGTGGGCAAAGGCGATCAGGCGGGTGGCAGCGAGATCCTGCGCGCGGATCTTCTCGGCCGCGCGGACCGCGCGGCGCACCATCGCCTCGCGCAGCGCCGCGACCTCGCGCACCGGCTCACCGAAGCAGCGGGTCACCGCGGTCGCCTTGGACGGGGGTGGCTCCGGCTCGAAATCGGTGCATTCGACGCCGTTCAGCTCGCGCACGAGCCGCTCCAGCACCACCGTCCCCACGTCGCGCGCGACCTCCGGGGGGAGGGCGGCAAGATCGGCCGTCGTCCTGACGCCGAGCGGTCGCAGCCGCTCGGTCATCGCTCGCGCGATGCCCCAGACCTCCTCGACCGGCCATTGCGCGAACAGGCGCCGCCGCAGCTCGATGTCGTGCAGGTCGACCACGCCCTTCCAGACCTTCTCCGACGCCTTGGCGAGGGCGTTGGCAACCTTGCTCAGCGTCCGGGTCGGGCCAAGCCCGATGCGGATCGGCAGGCCCGTCGCACGCTTGACGGCCGCGATCACGCGGTGCGCGGCCGCCACGTCGCCCAGGCCGTTCGGGAGCACCGGCAGGCGAAAGAACGATTCGTCGATCGAGTACACTTCGACCGTGCAACTGTGCTCGGCGAGGACCTGATTGAAGCGACGATTCATGTCGGCATACAATTCGTAGGAACTGCTGCGGTATTGGATGCCATGCTCGCGGACGATATCACGAATCTTGAACATCGGCGCACCCATCTTGATGTGCAGCGCCTTGGCCTCCTCGGAGCGCGCGATGGCGCAGCCGTCCCCGTTACTCAGCACGATGAGCGGTTTATCGCGCAGCGACGGGTCGAATACCCTCTCCGACGAGCAATAGAAGTTGGAGACGTCAGCGATCGCCCACATGGCGGTCAGCCCTGCAGGTTGCGCACGGAGGCGCGGACGACGCCCCACACTTCGACACTCTCATCCGCGATCACCGCGTCGTAGCGCATCCGCGCGTTGCGGGCCTCGAGGACCGGCTTGCCGTCGCGCCAGACCAACTGGCGGATCACGAAGCCCCCGTCGACCACGGCGATGACGATGCGGCCGCTAACCGGCGTGGCGTCGCGATCGACCACCACCACGTCGTCATCATAGATTCCAGCGTCGATCATGGACTGTCCGCTGACCCGGAACACGAAGCTGGCGGCGCGGTCGAGGCGCAGCAGCGCCACGAGATCGATCGCGGTTTCCTCCCAGTCCTGGGCAGGCGAGGGGAAGCCAGCGCCGGCCGCGCTCACCACCCTCAGGCGAAACGCTGGCGGCAGATCGGCGATCGGCATCGGTTGGGACAGGGGAATCACACACGCGGACATGCGCGCATGATATGCTGGATAAGAACATGAAGGGAACGAGATTTTCCTTTTGTTCTCATTTCGCATGACTCATAGAGTCATGGATGCCGATCCGCCCCGAAAACCGCTGGCTGTACCCGATCGACTGGCCGCTGCTGTCGGACCAGATCCGGTTCGTGCGGGCAGGAGGGCGCTGCGAACGCTGCCGGCGACCGCATCTTCGGCACGTCGCGCATCTGGGCGATGGGCGCTGGTGGGATAGCGAAGCGCGATGCTGGCGATCGGGAGAGGGGCGACGGGTGAAGGTCGGCGACCTCTTCGCGCTCGACGTCGTGCGGATCACCTATGTCGTGCTGGCCTGCGCGCATCTGGATCATGATCCTGGCAATAGCGCGCCGCGCAATCTCGCCGCGCTATGCCAGCGATGTCACATGCTCCACGATGCCGAGGAGCATCGCTGGCAACGCTGGTGGAATGCGTTTCGGCTGCGCGCGCTGCAGGATCTTTACGAAGATCCGCGACACGCTCGCGCGCGAGAACGACGGCGCGGCTAACTCGCGACTGACTGGCAAGCCTTAGCTGCGAAAAAGCCACGTCAGTCTCTGCAAGAACGATGCCGGAAATCTGCTAAGCCATTGGTTTAACATAAGATATATTATCGAACAAAACAGGAACGTGGCTTTGTAGACGCAACGTACAAATGGCACACTCCCGCTATTTAGAAAAGGCACAGCCGTTCTGCAGCGGGCCTCCGGTGCCATAACCATCCTCGGACATCGAGGATGTGTGAGCGATGACGG
>NZ_JAFCUK010000026.1:0-22544 GCF_049896485.1 Sphingomonas sp. DC4900 | reverse complement strand
TCAATCGTCGTCGATCAGGCGTCCGCGGCACACCCGCCAAGGTCAATGCGAACGCTGGTCTTGCGGCCAGCGACAAGGTAAACTCGGCCAGCGTCTCGGATGGCAGTCATGAGAGCGTAGTTTTCGGGCGTATCCGCCGCCATCTGCACAGGCGAATAGATGACGACGTAGAGCGCCAGCTGCTTCGCGGCGGTCGACATCAACGCGCTGCCGCCCTGCCCTTCCAGGCTCAGCATACCCGGCGTGAAGTCCATCGGGCCGCCGAGCCATTGGGTGAAGAACATATTGGCTTCGTGGTTGGGCGGGTTCTTGCCCGGCCAGGCATTATATTCCATGCCGCGGCCGCCCTCGCGCGCGAGCCAATTGGGATAGGTGCGGCGCAGGCCGGTGTCCTTGACGGGTTCGTGGCTGTCGATCCCGACCTTGTACTTGGCGGCGGTCTGTACGACGCGCAGATAGTGGTTCACCATCCACTGGCCCTCATGCCATTCGCGCTTCTTCGTCCCGTCGGCATCGACGCGTTCGATCTGCGCGGCGTCGGTGACGTAGCCGGTCTTCACGACCGGAATGCCGTGATCGCGGGCATAGGCGAAGGCGCGGTCGAGCTGCGCGTCATAATGGCTGGCCGAGCCACCCGTCTCGTTATGGCCGACGAGGTGGACGCCCTTTGCCTTCGCATAGCGTGTCAGTTCCGCGGCATCGAAATCGGGCGTCGGTTGGTCGAATTGCATGTCGTTGCCGTTGCCGAACCAGTCGCCGTCCCAGCCGACGTTCCAGCCCTCAACCAGAACGCCGGGAATCTTGTTCGCGGCAGCGAAGTCGATGTATTTTTTGACGTTGGCGGTGGTGGCGCCGTGCTGCGGCCCGGTCGCCCAGGTCCATTCGCCCTTGATCATCTTCCACCACACGCCGACGAACTTGGCGGGCTTCAGCCAGCTGACGTCGCCGAGCTTGTTGGGCTCGTTGAGGTTCAGCTCGAGGTGGCTCATATAGAGGCCCGGCGCATCGTCCGACAGAATGATCGTCCGCCACGGCGAGGCAAAGGGCGCCGCACGCGCCACCTTGGGCGCACCCGCGCCAGGCGTGAGCGAGGCCTTGAAGGTATTCCCTTCGCTGCGCGCGAGGTTCATCGCAGCATAATCGACCAGCGCCGCCTCGTGCAGCGCGGCGTGCGTGCCGTCGGCGAGCTTCACCGTCATCACCGTCTGCGCGGTGCCGACCGCGTCGAGCGGCGTCTTGTTGTAGAGATATTCCTCGCGGTTCCACAGATACGCCGGCTTCCACCAGGCGGTGCCGTTCTGTGCGAAGGCGAATTCGGTCAGTTCGTCCGAGATATTGGCGTTATGCAGGTTCGGCTGGTCGGGGAAGCTGTAGCGGAAGCCCAGCCCGTCATCGAACAGGCGGAAGGTGACGTCCATCTCGCGCTTCAAACCCGTCTTCTCGCGGAAGCGGAGAGTCAGTTCATTGTGGCGGTCGCGGATCGTCCGCCATTCGCCGAACGGCTGCGTCCAGCTGCTATCGCCGCTCGCCTTGGACTGGCCGATCAGCTCCACGTTGCGCTCGATCTTCGGCGCGTCGGTGAACATGATGCCGAGCCGGCTGGGGTTGAGGATCGCCTTGCCCTTGCGGCTGACCGCATAGGTGGGGCGGCCGTCGTTATCGAAGGCGATGGTGAGCGCGATGCTGCCATCGGGCGAGGTCGCGGTGGCGACGGGCTTGAAGCTGGCGGTGGGGATTTGCGCGACGGCATTGGGATCCGTCTGGGCGACGGCAGCGCCCGCCGCCAGCACCAGCGCCATCGCCGCGCCGATCGTGAAATGCCTCATCATGCCTCTCCCGTTCTTTTGGCGATCAATGCGCCATATCCGTCGAAATGCCAGCCCTGCGTCGCGGTCTCGGCGACGGTCTGCCACTGGTCGGGCTGGTCCGGCGCCCAGCGCTGCGGTTCGGGCGACAGGTTGAAGACGCACAGCATCGTCTCGTTCGCCGCCCGCCGTTCGATCGCGAGCATGGCGTCGTCCGCCGCAACGATGCGGATGTCGCCGGTCAGCAGCGCCGGATGCGCCTTGCGCAGGGCCAGCACGTCGCGCGTCCAGTGGAGCAGCGCAGGCGGGTCCCGCTCCTGGCGGTCGACCGCCAGCGTGCCATGATCGTCACCGATCGGCAGCCATGGCTTGGCGGTCGAGAACCCCAGGTTGGGCGCATCGGCCGCCCATGGCATCGGCGTGCGCGCGCCGTCACGCGACAAGGTGCGCGGCCAGTTGGCGATCGCTTCCGGGTCTTGCAGGTCCTCAAACGGCACGTCGACCTGGGTCAGACCCAGCTCCTCGCCGTAATAGAGGAAGATATTGCCGCGTAGGCTTGCCAGCAGCAGCATCTTCATGCGGGCGAAGGCCCGCGCCTGTTCCGGTGCAACCCAACGCGAGATGGCGCGGGGGGCGTCGTGGTTCTCGAACGCCCAGCTCGGCCAGCCGACGCCGTCCTGCTCAGGCCACTTCCCCACCGCCTCGGCGACCACGGCGGGCGTCAGGCCGGGGGCGTAGAGGAAATCGAAGCCATAGGCGCTGTGCAGGCGACGCCCTTCCGCGGTGAACAGCTTCATCTCGCGGTCGCTGTCGGCGCCGCCGACCTCGGCCACGGTGAAACGGGCGTCATAGCTGTCGAACAAAGCGCGGATGCGCTCGAGGAAGCCGGGGATCGCGTCATGGCTCTGGTTGTAGGTGTGGAGCTGGTAATCGAACGGCCGGGTGCGCGGGATGCCGTCGTCCAATGGCGCCGGCGGATTGTCGCGGAAGCCGGGATCGAACATCATGAAGTTGATCGCATCGATGCGGAAGCCGTCGATGCCCCGCTCCAGCCAGAAGCGGGCGACGTCGAGGAACGCCTGCTGCACCGCCGGATGGTGGCCGTTAACCTGCGGCTGCTCCTTCAGGAAGTTGTGCATATAATATTGGCGGCGGCGTGCGTCCCACGTCCATGCCGGGCCGCCGAACACCGACTGCCAGTTGTTGGGCGGCGAGCCGTCGGGCTTGGGATCGTGCCAGACGTACCAATCGGCCCGGGGATTGTCGCGGCTGGCCCGGCTTTCCTCGAACCAGGGGTGCCGGTCACTGGTGTGCGCCCAGACCTGATCGATGATGACCTTCACGCCCAGCGCATGCGCGCGGGCGACGAGCGCGTCGAAATCGGCAAGCGTGCCGAAGATCGGATCGACGTCGCAATAATCGGACACGTCATAGCCGAAATCGGCCATCGGCGATCGGAAGAAGGGCGACAACCAGATCGCCTCGACACCCAGGCTCGCGACATGGTCGAGGTGCGCGGTGATGCCGGGCAGGTCGCCGATGCCGTCGCCATTCGAATCGGCGAAGCTGCGCGGGTAAATCTGATAGATGGTGGCACCGTGCCACCAGGCACGGTCTTGGGGGCGATCCTGGGGAGGTTGCATGTGGCTCATCGTGCTGGGGTCAGCGCGCAGATCGCATAGCCGAGCGGCGGCAGCGTGACAGTGAGGCTGCCGGGCGCGGCGACAGCGCCGCATCCGGTGCCGGCGAGCGTCTTGGCGCCGGTGGCGCCGACGCCGATCTCGACCTGACGGGTCAGCGGCGTGGTGGACGTGTTGAACGCCAGCAGCACCTCTGCCCCGTTCGTCGGGTCGAAACGCGAGATGGCGAGCAGGCCGGGCGTATCCTCACGGGCGCGGAGCAACTGGCGACCGCGGGTCAGCGCGGGGGTGGCGGTGCGCAGCTTGGCCAGCATGGCGGTCTGCCGGAACAGCGGATTGTCCTGGCCGAAGCTCTCCGTCGCGGTCGTCTTGGTGGTGCCGAGCAGGTGGTTGTCATTGTAGCTGGCGACCTTGCTCGCGAACATGTCCTCGCGCGCGTCCTGATCGTTGCCGTCGCTGACGAAGCCCTGTTCGTCTCCCGAATAGATGGTCGGCACGCCGCGCAAGCTCAGCAGCATCGCGTTCGACAGCATCACGCGTTGCAGCACCTCCGCATCGCTCGCGTTCGGGAAGGCCTTACGCACGAAGGTGGAGAAGCGCCCATCGTCGTGATTGCCGGTGAAGGTCGGCAGCTGGATCGCGGTGTCATAGCCCTTGGCGTAGAGCGCGTCGCCGTCGAACAGCGCCTCGAACGCGTCGGTGCCACGGGTGCCGGCGACCGTTTCGACCACCGCCTGGCGGAACGAGAAATCGAGCACGGCGGGCAGCTTGTCGACCACCGTGTGCTGGGCGAGCACGGCGGGACGGACGTCGTGGTCCGACACTTCGCCGAAGATGTGGAAGTTGGGGATGCCCTTCGCCTTGGCGCGCGCTTCCATGGCGGGGACGAACGCGGCCCAGAATTCGGGATTGACGTGGCGGGCGGTATCGATGCGGAAGCCGTCGATGCCGTAGCGGTCGATCCAGCCGCCGAAGATGTCGATCATGCCGCTGAGGACGCGCGGGTTCTCAGTCATCAGATCGTCGAGGCCGACGAAGTCGCCCATCGTCGAGCTTTCGTTGCGATAGGTCGTGTCGCCGCGATTATGGTAGAGCGTCACGTCGTTCAGCCAGGCGGGGACCTTCACGTCCTTTTCCTTGGCGGGGACGAAGGGCGTGTAGGCGTAGGTGGGGTCGGTGAGCTTCGCGAAGTTCGCGGCGCTGCGGTCCTGGTCACCGGCGAAGCCGGGGTTGATCGCCTTGCCCGTCACGCCGCCGCGGCGCTGATAGGGATAGTCGGCGCGGCTGCGATAGGGGCATTCGCGCTGGCCGACGCATTCACGATACTGGATCACGTCGGCGGTGTGGTTGATGATGATGTCCATATAGACCTTCATGCCCCGCTTGTGCGCGGCGGCGACGAGGTCGGCGAAATCCTGATTGGTGCCGAGGTGCGGATCAACCTGGGTAAAGTCGGTGATCCAATAGCCGTGATAGCCGGCGGACTGCTGGCCGGGGGCGCCCTGCACCGGCTTGTTCTTGAAGATCGGGCCGACCCACAGCGCCGTTGCGCCGAGCGACTGGATGTAATCGAGGCGCTTGGTCAGCCCCTTGAGGTCGCCGCCGTGGTAGAAGCCCTTGGCGGTGGGATCGAAGCCGGTGACGGTGCGGTCGCCCGTCAGGCCGCCGCGATCGTTGCTGGGATCGGCATTTTCGAACCGGTCGGGGAGCAGGAAGTAAATCACCTCATCCTGCGGCAGGCGCGCGCGGTAATCGGTGGCCGCAGTCTGGGCGGGCGCGGCGGATGCGGCGAGCAGCAGGGCGAGCGCGGTCGCGGTTCGTGTGGCCAGCTTCAGCATGCATCCCCCAAGTCACGCGCAGCCGATCCGTCGCCGGCCGCGTCCGGCCCGCCTTGTGCGGACCCTGCGCCCCCAAGCCAAGCATAGGGCATACGTATTCAACGCCGCTATCCCTACCGCCCGGCTTTGGCTACAGTCCCGCATGGCCGTGAAGAGCAGAGGACGGGGAACGGGCGCGGGCGACAAGCCGCCGACCTCGTTCGACATCGCCGCGCTCGCCGGCGTATCGCAGCCGACGGTCAGCCGCGCGCTGCGTGGCGACCGCACGGTCAGCAGCGCGACGCGGATGCGGATCGAAGCGATCGCGCGGCAGCTGAACTACAAGGTCGACAAGAACGCGTCGTCGCTGCGGCGGGGGCAGAGCATGACGCTGGCGCTCCTCTTCTTCGAAGACCCGCTGGACGACGGCAGCTTCATCAACCCCTTCTTCCTCTCCATGCTGGGGTCGATCCTGCGCACCTGCGCGGCGCGGGGGTATGACCTGCTGACCTCGTTCCAGCAGCTCTCCGCCGACTGGCACACCGATTATGAGGACAGCCGCAAGGCCGACGGGATCATCCTGCTCGGCTATGGCGATTACGAGCTGTACAAGGCGCGGCTGGAGGCACTGGTGGCGCAGGGCACGCATTTCGTGCGCTGGGGATCGGTCGACGCGCATCCGATCGGGGTGACGATCGGCTGCGACAATATCGCCGGCGGGCGGATGGCGGGCGAACACCTGATCGCACGCGGCGCCACGCGGGTCGGCTTCATCGGCGACGCCGACGATCATTATCCCGAGTTCCGCGACCGCTATCGCGGGCTGTGCGCGGCGTTGCGCGCAGCGGGTCTGCCGGTCGATCCCGGCCTGCACGCCGATGCGCTGTCGGTCGAGCAATCGGGCTATGACGCGACGAAGCGACTGCTGGCGCGCGACCTGCCGTTCGACGCGCTGTTCGCCGCATCCGACCTGATCGCGCTCGGCGCGGTGCGCGCGCTGACCGAGGCGGGGCGGCGGGTGCCCGAGGATGTGGCGATCATCGGCTTCGACGATATTCCCGCAGCGGCGACGACACAGCCGCCGCTCACCACGATCGCGCAGGATTATCGCAAGGCGGGCGAGGTGCTGGTCGACACGCTACTGCGCCGGATCGCGGACCAGCCAACCGATACGGCGCTGTTGCAGCCGCGGTTGATCGTGCGGGCGTCCGCCTGACGATAGACAAGATGAACACCTTGGGCGAAACGATCCTCTACGGGGCGCGGCGACATCTAATGTTCGTCACCCCGGACTTGATCCGAGTTCCCCCTATTCCCGGCCGGTGCAGAAGAAGAAGAAGCGGGATCCCGGCTCAAGGCCGGGATGACGGGAGGCGCAATGTGGTGCTTCTTCACAGAACTTAGCCGCCGTATCGATCCTACACCGGGCATTACGACACCCAACATCCGTCACCCCGGACTTGATCCGGGGTCCCGCTACTCCCGGCCGGTATAGAAGAAGAAGCGGGATCACGGCTCGAGGCTGGGATGACGGTGGCGGAATGGGATGACGGGGAGGTTCAGGGCCGGGCGGCGCAGTGGCGGGCGATGACGTCGGCGTGGGTGGGCATGGCCTGCGCCTCTCTGCGGTAGAGCAGTTCGAGCGTTTCCATATATTCGCCCAAGTCCTCGACGCCGATCTGGTCGGCGAGCGGGTGATAGGCGGTCGCCTGCACCCCCTGCCCCGCCAGCACCTGCAGCCAGCCGTCTTCGGTGAACAGCTCCTCATGTTCGCGGGTGATCGTGCCGGCCTGTTGCCAGAGCGCGATCTTGGCGCGGAGCGTGTCGGGTAGGTCGGCCTCGCGGCGTTCCGTCCAGAACGGCTCCGAACGGCCGTTCGCCCAATAATGGAGGATCAGGAAGTCGCGGATGCGCTCGATCTCGAAATCGGTCTGGCGGTTGTATTCGTCGCGCAGCGCTTGCGGAATCGGGAAGGCCGGAAGCAGCTTCACCAGCCGGGCGATGGCGGACTGGATCATATGGATGCTGGTCGATTCGAGCGGTTCGAGGAAGCCGCTCGCCAAGCCCAGCGCGACGACGTTGCGGTTCCAGGCACGCTTGCGGCGGCCGGTGACGAAGCGAAGGTGGCGGGGGTCTGCCTGTGCCTCGCCCTCGATATTCGCCAGCAGCGCCGCGGCGGCGGCATCGTCGGAGAGATAGCGGCTGCAATAGACATAGCCGTTGCCGGTGCGATGCTGGAGCGGGATGCGCCACTGCCATCCCGCCTCGCGCGCGATCGCCCGCGTATAGGGCAGCGGCGCGCCGACATTGGCGCTGGGCACCGCGACGGCGCGGTCGCAGGGCAGCCAGTGCGTCCAGTCATCGTAGCCCGTTTCGAGCGTCCCCTCGATCAGCAGGCCGCGAAAGCCGGTGCAGTCGAGGAACAGGTCGCCTGCGACGCGTTCGCCCGAGGCGAGAACCAGAGCCGCGATATCGCCGGTGTCGCCGTCACGCTCGACGCGGTCGATCCTGCCTTCGGTGCGCTCGACCCCGCGGTTGACGGCGAAGCGGCGGAGGTAGGCGGCGTACAGCCCCGCGTCGAAGTGGAAGGCGTAGGGCATCGTCGGCAGCGTCTGCGCGGTGATCGGCCCGCCGCGGTGCATGCGGCCGGCGCGGGCGGCGACCTCGTTAAGCGCATAGGCGTCCAATGGCTTGGCGAGGCCGAGCTGGCGGGCGCGCAGCCAGTAATGCTGGAAGGCGATCAGCCCGACGTCGCGGCCAACGTCGCCGAACGCATGCATGTAGCTGTGGCCGGGCTCGCGCCAGGCGTCGAAAGCGATGCCGAGCTTGAACGTGCCGCCGGTGGCGCGGAGAAAGGCGTCCTCATCCAGCCCCAGCGCTTGGTTGAACAGGCGGATCTGCGGGATGGTCGCTTCGCCGACGCCGACGGTGCCGATCTCTTCGGATTCGACCAGCCGGATGCGGTAGCCGCTTTCGAGCAGACCGCCGAAGGCCGCCGCGGCCATCCAACCCGCGGTGCCGCCACCGGCGATGACGATCGTGGTCATGGGCGTGGTGAGAGGAGTGTCCGCCATGCTGCTGGCCTATCAAGAAAACGGGCTGCCGTCACATGACGACAGCCCGAAGGTTTCCGGGGAAGGAAACGGTAAGGTCCGATCCGAAATCGACGCCCCAGCGGACACTGGGGCCTTGTGCGGCTCCCGTCCCATGCCTTCGCCGGAAGATCCCAGCTTTCGCTGGGATGACGGCTTGGGCACCGGGATCGGAATGGGCGCCGGGATCAGAACTTGTAGGTGATGCCGATGTAATAATCGCGGCCGTAGCGCTGATAGTCGATCACCTGACGGACGTCGTTGTTCTGGTAGGTGATGAACGGACGATCGGTCAGGTTCTTCGCCTGGGCGAGGATCGAGAAGCCCTTGAGGAAGCCCTCCTGGAATTCGTAACCGATCTGCGCGTCGAGGATGCCTTCCGACTTGGCGGTGCGATAGGTCGGCGAGGCGGAGAGGCCCGCGACTTCGGCGAGGAAGTCCGACCGGTAGCGATAGTTGACGCGCGCCTGGAAGCCGTACTTTTCGAAGTAGAGCGTGCCGCTGGCGACGACATCCGACAGGCCCGGCAGCGTGATCGGCGTCGGGTTGTTGCGATAGACGATGCGCGAGTCGGTGTAGTTGCCGGTCACGAACATGCCGAAGCCGTCGAGCGCGCTGGTCAGCGTCTTGAACGGCAGCGACAGCGTGGCTTCGACACCCAGCACTTCGCCGCGGCCAGTGTTGGCCGGGGCCGACACGTTGCCGATCTGCAGATTGTTGCGCGTGATGATCTGCTGCTGCGCCGCCGTCAGGCCACCGAGCAGGCCCGAGAAGTCATACGCATAGGCATTGTTCGGATCGACGAAGTCGGTGAGGTGCTTGAAGTAGCCCGACAGAGCGACATAGCCGCCGCCGTCGAAATACTTTTCCAGCGAGATGTCGATGTTGGTCGACTGGTATGGCCGCAGCGCGACGTTACCGCCGTTAGACGTGAACACCGGATTAAGCGCCGGATTGGTGTTGTTCGCCTGGATGTTGGCAAGGTTGATCGACACATCCTGCGTCACGCGCTCCTGGTCGAGGCGCGGACGGATCATTGTCTGCGACGCACCCAGCTTGACATAGCCGCTGTCCATCAGTTCGACCGAGAAGGTCGCCGAGGGCAGGACGTTGGTGTAGGTCGACTTCTGGTCGGCCGGCGCGATCGTCACGATGCCGTTGTTGACGCTGGCGATCTGGCCGGTGCCGCGCTGTTCGCTGCGGATGACCTGCACGCCGAGCGCGCCCTTCACCGACTTGCCGCCGAGTTCGCCGTCGATGTTCGCCTGGGCGTAGCCGGTCCAGACGTTTTCGGTCACGACATTGTCGCGGACCAGCGCCGAGGGACGGCCGTCGAACGCCTTGTTCAGCGCGTTGTTGTAGACGTACAGCGGATCCCAGGTCAGCATCGCGGGGATGCCGAGATAGGTCAGCGGGATGTTGGTGCCGAGCAGCGCGGCGGTGGGCAGCGGCGCGGTCAGCGGGGTGCCGCTGGCGACGGTGCAGTTGGTGCCGCCGCCGGTCGGGCAGAGGAAGTAGGAGGTGTAGGCGCTGGTCTTTTCACGACGGCTGTAGTTGCCGCCGACTTCCCAGCTCTTGATGATGCTGCCGTCGATATCGCCCTTCAGCGCGGCGCGCAGCGACTTCAGGTCGTCGCGGAACTTCGGCTGGTTGAGGAAGCCCGACTGGACCACCGGCTGCGTGCCGTTGTTGCCCCAGCCCTGCGGGTCGGTCAGCTTGAAGATGCTGGTGTTGGTGTAATCCAGCGTCGGCACGATCTTGTAGGTGCCGTTGGCGTTCTGCGTCACGGTCACGCGATCGGCGACGCCGCTCTTGGCAAAGCCGGTGCCAGTGTTGGTTTCGAGCAGGAAGTCGGTGCGGTCCGCACGGCTCCAGCTGGCGTCGACGTTGAAGTGCAGGTTGTCGGCGATCTTGAAATCGTTGTTCCAGCCGAGCGACAGATTCTCTGCGGTGCGCTTGTTATAGTCGTTGCGCTGCACGGCGAAGACGTTGCTGAACGTCGTCGCGGTGGCGAAGCCGTTGTTAGTGGTGATGCCGCTCTTGACGGGATCCGAGAAGCCGAGCGGGAATTCGATACCGCGCAGGCGCTGTTCTTCGGTGAAGTGCGAATAGAGCGCGTCGAACGTCGAGTGGAAATTCTCCGACGGGGCCCATTCGATCGTCGCCACCGCGCCATAGCGGCGCAGCTCGTTCGATTGGACATAGGGCTTGGCGCCGCCCAGCACGTACGGGTCGGCGGCGGTGCCGCTGCCCGAATAGCCCCAGGCGTTGTAGCGTTCGTCCTGCGAGGGCGTCTGCGTCGCCGATACGCCGATCGCGATGCCGAGCGTGTTGTCGGCGAACTTGTCGATGTAGGTCGCCGAGGCGCGATAGCCGTAGCGCGACGAATCCGGGTTCAGATTGTCGATGCCGTTCATCTGGCCACGCGCGTTGATCGCGAAGACGCGCTGCGACTGATCGAGCGGACGCAGCATGCGCAGGTCGACGGTGCCCGAGATGCCCGCGGCGATCAGCGTGGCGTTCGCCGACTTGTAGACGTTGACGTTGCGGAAGAATTCCGACGGATACTGATCGTATTCGACGCCGCGGTTGTCGCCGACGGTCACCTGTTCGCGGCCGTTGAGCAGCGTCGTGGAGAAGTCGGGGCCGAGGCCGCGGATCGACAGGCGCTGGTCGCGGCCTTCGAGGCGCTGGGCGGTGACGCCAGGCAGGCGGGCGAGGCTGTCGGCGATCGACACGTCGGGCAGCTTGCCGACGTCTTCGGCCGAGACGCTGTCGACGATCAGCGTCGAATCGCGCTTGATCTTCGCCGAGTTGGCAAGGCTGGCGCGGATGCCCGTGACGACGATGTCGCCGTCATCGGCGGCGGCATTGGCGGCGGTCTGCTGGACGGCGGCGGCCTGGTTCGGCGTCGGGTCGGCGGCGGGGGCCGGCGCCTGCACCGTTGCGGCGGCGGGCGGGTTGGCGGTCGGCGACTGCGGATTGGGCGCTTCCTGCGCGAAGGCGGTGCCGCCGGTGACGAGCAGCACGCTGCCGATCGCAACGGTGCTGGAGCGCAGCGCGATCAGCGCACGACGCGAAAAACTGGAATCGATGTGGGACACGAAAATCCTCCCCCTGACGAATGCCATGCCCCCGCCCGCTACCATCGCGGACGATCGGCTGACTGTGTTGCGGGCTTGTGAACGCGAGAGGATTAGGTGCCAAGTTGGCCACATACGTATTCACGGGCGCATGCCTTGCGCCCCGCGGCCGCCGTGTCTTTTCCGCAACAGCGGATTAGTCGCGCAATTCCAAGAAACTATTGACCGTCAGCCGGCCCGTTTCCGGGTCCGGATCGAACGACAGCGTGTCGGGCAGATACGCGCAATGCAGCGTGTTGGAACGATAGAGGATTGCGCGGTTGAAGCGCCCCTGATGCAGCGCGATACGCTCGAACACCGGCGTGTCGCCCGCGATATAGGCGGCGTCCGGCAGGCCATGGGCCGCCAGATCGGCGTCGAGCGCGGTGCGATAGGCGGGCAGGCGCGTGGCATCGATCGATTCGAAGCCGGTGCTGCGATGGCGATAGAAAGCGGTGCCGCTCGATTCGTCGGGCGAGAGATAATGGAGCAATGCGAGGCGGCGCGGCGAGACTTCGTCGAAATGCGGCAGGCGCTGGATCGGGGTGAGCGCCGATGGCGGCGTGGTGACGATCGAATAGAATGCGTCGACCACCTCCAGCGCGCCCGTGCCGAACACCTCCGCAGCGATGGGCGCCAGACGCGCGAGGGGATCGCGCAGCATCGGCGGCGCCACCACCGCGCGGATGCCGGGATAATGCGGGCCGATCGGCACGAACGACAGGAAGGCGGCGTCGTCGCGAAACCGCGCGGCATCGGCAAAGCCGTCGATCACGACGACGGGCTGCTCCTCTGCGCCGTGGCGCTCGACCGATATCTGCCAGTTCATCCTGTGCGTGTGCCGCCGTCGGCGCTACGGTTCAACCGCGGCGATAAGTCCGGAACGGATGCGTATCGATCGCGTTTATCGGTCGACCGCGCTACGAACGCGGCGGACAAGCGAGGGACGATCATGATGCGTGGATGGCCGGTCTTGGTTTTGGGCATGGCGCTGGCAGGGTGCGGAACGCAGGGCGGATCGAATGAGACCGTCGCGGCGAACACCACCGCCACGTCGCAGGGCAGCGGCTATATCGCCAAGGTGCTGGCACTGCCGCCGCGCCAGCTGAACGGCGTGCTGTACCGCGCGATCGATGACGCCAAGCAATCGTGCCAGGGCATCGCCGACACGCTGCGGCAGAAGGATAACAACGGCAAGCCGGTGTGGGCCGTCCGCTGCACCGATGGCGGCGCGTGGCTGATCACGATCGGCGACGACGGCACGGCCGACGTGACCGGCGTACCCGCCAAGGCCGGCGGCTAATCTGCATCGCGGGCGAACCCGTCAGCCCAGCGGCATCTGCCGGGCGGCGGGTTCCACCTCTGCCTTCGCCTGTTCCTCGCAATGCGCGGCGGGCATCAGGCGGCCCTTCCGCCAGTTACCGTAGCGGTAATAAGCGATCGTCATCGCCATCGACGCGAGCGTGCCGGCGGGAAAGCTCCACCAGATCGCGTCGGCGTGGAGCATCGGCTGCAGCGCATAGGCGATGCCCAGCCGGACCGGGAACAGCGCAACCGCCAGGATCACCAGCGGCCCAACGACGGCGCCGTTCGCGCGCACGGTCGAGGCGAGCACCATCGACACGCCGAAGAACAGGAAACTGACCGAGCCGACGATGTTGATATGCGCGGCAAGATCGATCGACGTCGCGTCGCTGCCGAGGAACAGGCCGAGCGCGGTCCGATCGGCAAGCGCCACCGCGCCGATCAGCGCGGCGGTCATCGCGAGGTTGATCAGCACGCCCGCGCGTGTCACCCGCGCCACCCGGTCCCACCGCCCTGCCCCGATGTTTTGCGCCGCCATGGCGCTGACCGCCGCGCCCACCGCCATCGCCGGCATCTGGATATAGGTCCAAAGCTGGTTCGCCGCGCCATAGGCCGCGGTGGTGGTGGTGCCGTAACTGTTGATCAGGCCGATCATCGCCAGCGCCGACGCGGTCACGACCAGCATCTGGAGGCCCATCGGCACGCCCTTGGCTACGATCGGCCGCAGCAGCGCAGGATCGGGGATCAGATAGCGCCATTCGGCCCCGCGCAGCCGGACGACGAGGTCCTGCCGGTAGACATAGGCGAGCAGCGCGAGGAACGAGACGGTGTTCGCGATGCAGGTCGCGAGCGCCGATCCGGCGATGCCCAGTTCGGGCGCGCCGCCGAGGCCGCGGATCAGCACGGGGTTGAGCGTGACGTCGAGCAGCGACCCCAGCGCCATGAACTTGAGCGGCGTCACCGAATCCCCCGCCCCACGCAACGCCATCGACAGCAGGACCGAGAGGAAGCTGGTCGGCATCGAGACGAAGATGACGCGGAGATAGTCGAGCGCGAGGTCATAGGCGTCGGCGGGGGTGCGCAGCGCGGTGAGGATCGCCGGCGTCGCGAACCAGCCCGCCACCACGACGACGACGGAGAGCAACCCGAACAGGCCGGCCGCGGTGCCGAAGACGCGCCGCACGTCATCGATATCGCGCCGGCCCATCGCCTGGCCGATCAGGATCGTCGCGGCCATGCCGAAGCCGAACACCGCGGAAATGAGCAGGAACATGACGAGGCTGGCGTTCGTCGTCGCCGCGAGCGCGCGCTCGCCGAGCAGGCGACCGATCCAGATCGCGTTGATCGATCCGTTGACCGATTGCAGCACGCTGGAGCCGAGGGTCGGAAGGGCGAAGAGCAACAGCGTGCGGCCGATCGGGCCGGTGGTGAGGTCACGCTGTGGTTTCGCCATGGTGTGTCCCTGTTTCGTGTGTCGTCGCCCCCGGAGTGAGGCGGCGGCGGAGCGTCTAAGTGCCCGTCACCCCGGACTGGTTCCGGCCGTACGGAGATCGCTCAAGCCCCTGCCGTCGCCCTAGCCGAAGAGTGGACCCTGGAACCAGTCCAAGGTGACGGTGTGGGTGGGGTGGGCGGCGTGCCTTTTCGCAGCGAGGCAGCCGATCGGTCGGAGCGATCACGTCGCGGTTTGGCAGGTCGTTCGCCGCTCCACCGCCCTTTCCACTCCGCAAGACCCGCGACAGACACCGCAAATCACCCGTCACCCCGGACTTGGTCCGGGGTCCACCGGGCCGCGGGGGGACGGTAGAGCCTCCAGCCATCCCCCTCGCCGCAGAGTGGACCCCGGAACGGGTCCGGGGTGACGGGGTGGTTGGGGTGAGCGGCGTGGCTTCCCCCAGCGATGCGGCCGATCGGCCGGTGGGTTCACGTTGCGTTTTGGCGGGTCGATCGCCGCAATGCCGCCCTGTTCACTCCGCGAGACGCGCAACAGGCACCGCAAATACCCCGTCACCCCGGACTGATTCCGGGGTCCACCGGGCCGCGGGGGGACGATAGAGCCTCCAGCCATCCCCTCGCCGCGGAGTGGACCCCGGAACGAGTCCGGGGTGACGGAGTGGGTGGGGTGGGCGGCGTGGCCCTCTCGTAGCGATGCGGTCGATCGGTCGATGAGATCACGTTACGGTTTGGCAGGTCGATCGCCGCTCTACCGACCTATCCCACTCCGCGAGGCTCGCGATAGCCACCGCCAATCATCCGTCACCCCGGACTTGGTCCGGGGTCCACCGGGCCGCGGGGGGACGGCAGAGCCTCCAGCCATCCCCCTCGCCGCGGAGTGGACCCCGGAACCAGTCCGGGGTGACGGTGTGGGTGGGGCGAGCGGGGCGCCCTCCCCTTTAGCCCAACCGTGCCAGGGCGGCTGACAAACGTTCCGCTTCGGCCGCCTTTTCGGCGTGGTCGGCGCGAGCCTTTTCCACCGCTTCGGGCTTGGCGCGTTCGACGAAGCTGGCGTTGCCGAGGCGGCCGGCGAGGGCGTCGCGTTCCTTTGCCGCGGCGGCGATGCCCTTGGTCAGGCGCGCGCGTTCGGCGTCGAGGTCGATGACGCCCTCGACCGGCAGCATGAACGTGGTGCCATCGACCACAATCTGAAGCACGCTGCCCGCGGCGGGGGCGTCGAAGCTGACCGTCTCCGTACGGGCGAGGCGGCCGAGGGTCGCGGCGTTGCGTTCCAGTCGATCACGCAAGGGCGCATCGGCGTCGACGGTGTGCAACACCAGCGTTGCACCGGGCGGCACATTGAGCTCGGTCCGCGCGGTGCGGATTTCGCCGACGAGGCGGATCAGCCACGCGACCTCCGCCTCCGCCGCCGGATCGAGGCTGCGCGCATCGGCCATCGGCCATTGCGCCACGATCAGGTCGTGGTCGCGCGGGTTGGCGTGCCACAGCTCTTCGGTGATGAAGGGCATGAACGGGTGGAGCAGGATCAGGATCTGGTCGAGCACCCAGGCGGCGACCGCCTTGGATTCCGGATCGATCTCGCCGCGAACGCCATCGACGACCTGCGGCTTGATGAGTTCGAGATACCAGTCGCAGAAGCGGCTCCAGACGAACTGGTAGATGGCGTTCGCCGCCGCATCGAAGCGCAGGTCGGCGAGCGCGAGGTCGATCGCCTGTACGGTCTGGATCGTTTCGCCGATGATCCAGGCGTTGACGGGCAGGCTCGCCGCCGGTGCCTCGATCGTCGCGCTCGCGCCGATACCGTTCGCCTGGCAGAAGCGCGCGGCGTTCCACAGCTTGGTCGCGAAGTTGCGATAGCCCTCGACGCGGCGTTCATCCATCTTGATGTCGCGGCCCTGGCTTTCCATTGCCGCCATGAAGAAGCGCAGCGCGTCGGCGCCGTAGGTATCGATCAGGCCGAGCGGGTCGACGGTATTACCCTTCGACTTCGACATCTTGGCGCCGTCCGCCGCGCGGACGAGGCCGTGCAGGTAGAGCGTCTTGAAGGGGACGTCCTTCAGGAAGTGCATGCCCTGCATCATCATTCGCGCATCCCAGAAGAACAGGATGTCGAAGCCGGAGATCAGCACGTCATTGGGATAGCGACCGCCGAGCGTGGGGTCGGTGTTGTCGGGCCAGCCGAGCGTCGCGAACGGCCAGAGCGCGGAGGAGAACCACGTGTCGAGGACGTCGGGATCGCGGGTGAGCGTAACGCCCTCGCCCGCTTCGGCCTGTGCCTCAGCCTCGGTTTCCGCGACGAACACGCGGCCGTCGTCGGCGAACCACGCCGGGATCTGGTGACCCCACCACAATTGGCGGCTGACGCACCACGGCTGGATGTTCTCCATCCAGTTGAAGAAGGTCTTTTCCCAGGTCTTGGGGACGATCTTGATCGCCTCGCTGCGCACCGCCTCGATCGCGGGCTCGGCGAGCGTCTTGGCGTCGACGTACCATTGGTCGGTCAGCCAGGGTTCGATGACCACGCCGGAGCGGTCGCCGAACGGCGTCTGGATCGTGCGCGGTTCGGCGTCGTGCTCGTTGCCGTCCTTGTCGAGGTGCGGGATCAGGACGCCATCGTCCTTCAGGCGGGCGACGATCGCTTTCCGCGCGTCCGCGGTCGACAGGCCGAGCAGATCGGCGGGGATCAGGCCGTCCGCGGTCTGCACGATCTGCGCCTTGGCATCGAGCATGTTGAGCATGTCGCGCGCCTCGATCCCGGCGCGGCG
Organism: Sphingomonas sp. DC4900; assembly: GCF_049896485.1. Classification (NCBI taxonomy): domain Bacteria; kingdom Pseudomonadati; phylum Pseudomonadota; class Alphaproteobacteria; order Sphingomonadales; family Sphingomonadaceae; genus Sphingomonas; species Sphingomonas sp. DC4900. The sequence continues at coordinate 5,546 of NZ_JAFCUK010000026.1, read as the reverse complement.
GCCGACTTCGAAGTCGTTGAAGTCGTGGCCCGGCGTGATCTTCACCGCGCCCGATCCCAGTTCGGGGTCGGCATGTTCGTCGGCGACGATCGGGATCAGGCGGCCGGTGATCGGCAGGCGGACCTGCTTGCCGACCAAGGCAGTGTAGCGCGCGTCATCCGGGTGCACCGCGACCGCCATGTCGGCGAGCATCGTCTCGGGCCGCGTCGTCGCGACCTCGATGAAGCCCGATCCGTCGGCGAGCGGATAGCGCAGGCGCCAGAAGCTCCCCTTCACCTCACGCGTCTCGACCTCGAGGTCGCTGATCGCGGTGCCGAGGCCCGGGTCCCAGTTGACGAGGCGCTTGTCGCGGTAGAGCAGGCCCTGGCGGTGCAGCTCGACGAAGACCTTGAGGACGGCCTTCGAAAAGCCCTCGTCCATCGTGAAGCGTTCGTTCGCCCAGTCCATCGAACAGCCCAAGCGGCGCAGCTGCTGCGTGATCTGGCCGCCGCTCTCCGCCTTCCATTCCCACACCTTGGCGATGAAGTCGTCGCGGCTGAGGTCGGTGCGCTTCTGGCCGGCGGCGTTCATCTGGCGCTCGACGACCATCTGCGTCGCGATGCCGGCATGGTCGGTGCCGACGACCCACAAGGCATCCTTGCCCTTCAGCCGCGCATGGCGGGTCAGGATATCCTGCAGCGTGTTGTCGAGCGCGTGGCCGATGTGCAGGCTGCCCGTCACGTTGGGCGGCGGGTTGACGATCGTCCACGGCTCGGCGTTCGGCCGGTCGGGACGGAACAGGCCGTTCGCCTCCCAATGCGCATACCAGCGCTGTTCAATTGTCGCGGGGTCGAAGGTCTTGGGAAGCTCGGTCATGGCAATGCCTGTAGCCATGGCGGACGCATCTGAGAAGAAGGGTGCGTGCAGCACGCCCGAAGCGTCTGGCATCATAGGATTTTGGTAAATGTTTTCGGGGTACGGCGATCCCCCAACGGACCAGAGTTCGCCAGCCGATGCACGATCTGCACCACGACCATGACGAATTGCGAACGCTGATGCACAGCTTCGCCATGGCGATGGACCAATCGACCGGGTTCGATGCGGACCTGCAACGCGCTCGCGTGAAATTCTATCAGACATTTCAGGCGCATGTCGCCCGGGAAGAGGCGTGCTGTCAGCAGCTGCCCGCAGACGACCCGATCCGCATCCAGGGCGCCGCGGACATGCAGGTGCTGATTCGCGACTATAGCGCGCAGGTGGCCGCCTGGCCGCCGCAGCGCGTGAAGGCGGAGTTCCCGGCCTATCGCCGCGCGGTGCTGATGCTACAGGCCAGGCTGCGCCGCCGGCTGGACTGGGAGGAGCGCCACCTGCATCCTCGCCTGTCCGCCTTCAGCCGCGCCGCCTGACCTGCGAGCGCGTTAGCGCTGGTCCTTGGTCCAGCGATCCATCCAGCCCAGCACCTCGCGATACCATTGCCGCGAGTTGGCGGGCTTCAGCACCCAATGGTTCTCGTTCGGGTTGACGAGCAGGCGCGAGGGGATGCCACGGCGCTGGAGCGCGGTGAAGGCGGCGAGGCCCTGCGTATAGGGAATGCGGAAGTCCTTTTCGCCCGTGATGACCAATTGCGGCGTCTTCCACTGGGCGACGTAATTGACCGGGTTCCACTTTTCGAACGCGGCGGGATCCTGGAAATAGGTCTTGCCGCCATGTTCCCATTCGTCGAACCACAGTTCGTCGGTTTCATAGGCCATGGCGCGCGCGTCGAAGACGCCGTCGTGCTGGACGATGCACTTGAAGCGATCGGGCCAATTGCCCTCGATCCAGTTCATCATATAGCCGCCGTAGGAGGCACCGAGCGCGCAGGCCTTGTCGCCGTCGAGCCAGCCGAACTTGGTGGTCGCCGCGGCCAGCCCCGCCTTCAGATCGTCGAGCGGCCAGCCGCCCCAATTGTTGCTGATCGAATCGGTGAAGGCCTGGCCGTAGCCGGTGGACCCGTGGAAATCGACCGCGACGAGGCCATAGCCGGCGCCGGCGAAGACCGCGGGGTTCCAGCGATAGGACCAGCTGTTGTCGCTTGATCCCTGCGGGCCGCCATGGACCATGAACGCGACCGGCACCTTGCCCGTGCTGCCGTACGGCTTCACCGCATAGCCCCAGACGGTGTCGTTGTTCGCACCGGTGAAGCTGAAGCGGCTGACGGTCGGCATGTCGATGCCGGCGAGCTTGGTGGCGTTGACCGCAGTCAGGCGCGCGGGCTTGCCCTTGCCGGTGGCGGCGACAGCGTAGAAATCGTCGGGGGCGGTCAGGCTATTGATCGCGACGACCGCGCCCTTGGGCGTCGGCACGACGGCGGAGACATGGCCGGCTTGCGTCAGGCGCGTGACCTTGCCCGTCGCGGGATCGACGGCGAACAGCGGGTTTTCCTGCGTATCCTGCGCCGTCACGTAAATGCGCTTCGAATCGGGCGACCAGGCGATCGAGCCGACCGACCGGTCCCAGCCCTCGGTCAGGCTGCGCACCTGACCGGTCGCGAGATCGCGCAGCATCAGCACCTGGCGATCGGCTTCGAAGCCCGGACGCTTCATCGCGAACCAGGCGAGGCTGCGGCCGTCGGGCGAGACGGTGGGCAGATTGTCGGTCGCCTGATTGGCGGCGGTGAGGTTCACCGGCGCGGCGGAACCGTCCGCGGGCGCGGACCAGATGTCGAGGTTGGTCGACAGCGGTTCGGTGGTGCCGGCGATGCGCAGCGCGAAATAGACGGTCTTGCCGTCGGCGCTCCACGACACCTCTTCGCCGCCGCCGAAGGGACGCGAGGGGGCATCGCCGTCGAGGCCGTGTTCGATCGCGACGCCATCACCCGGCGCGCCCGCGGCCGTCAGCGGCAGGACGAAGAGCTGCGACTGCGTGCCGTCCGCCCACGTATCCCAGTGGCGCACGAACAATTTGTCGTAGACGCGGCCCTCGCCGGCCAGCGGGTCCTTCTTCACCATGGCGGGGGCAAGGCTGGGCGCGTTGGGCTTGCGATCGGCCCAGACGAGAATGCGGTCGCCGGTCGGCGCGACCTTGAAGCCGCCGAAGCCGCCCTGGAAGCTGGTGAGCTTGCGGGGGGTGCCGCCGGTGACGGGCACCGCCCAGATGGCATCCTCACCGCCCTTGTTCGACTGGAAGTAGACGGTCGATCCGACGATCTGCGGTGCGTTTTCGTTGACCTCCGCCTCGGCGACCAACGGTTCGGGCTTAGCGCCCTTGCGCGTCAGGTCGAGGCGCCACAGGTCGTAGCGGCCGCGATTGGCGGCGAGATCGGTTTCACGCTGCGCCCAGACGAGCCACTTGCCGTCCGCTGACGCGGTCGGCGCGCCGACGCGGCTGAGCGTGGTGACGTCATCGATGGTGAGCTGGCGGGCGGCGGCGGGCGCGGCGATGGCAGCGGCGGTGGCGAGCAGGCTCGCGGCAATAAGGGTCTTCATACGCGCGAGGTTAAGCAGATCGGCCGTGCCGGGGCAACGGCGGGCCGATGGCGGCAGGAGCGGCGTGGCGGTGCGCCGCCCCTGCCCGCGTCGATCAGAATTCCGACCAGTCGTCCGGTGCGGCGACGACGGCGAGGTTGCCCGTCGCCCGGCGCTTGCTCGCCGCCGCGATCTGGCGTCCGGCCACCGCCGCCCGTTCCTGCAACTGCGCGACGGGCGATGCATTCGACGTGGCCCCACCGCCGGTGCGGAAGCGGGTGATCTGGCGCGCCATCGTCTCCGCTTCGGCGGCAAGGCTGCGCGCGGCGGCGGTTGCTTCCTCGACCATCGCGGCATTCTGCTGCGTCACGCCGTCCATCTCGCTGACCGCGGTGTTGACCTGTTGCAGGCCGGTCGCCTGCTGTTCTGCCGAGCGCGCGATATCGGCGACCAGGCCGTCGATCTCGGCGATCCGGTCGATGATCCGCTGCAACGCCTGGCCGGTTTCGCCGACCAGCCGCACGCCCTCGTCCACCTGTTGCGACGAGGCGGTGATCCGCGTCTTGACGTCCTTGGCCGCCTCTGCCGACCGCTGCGCCAGCGCCCGCACTTCCGACGCGACGACGGCGAAGCCCTTGCCCGCGTCCCCTGCCCGCGCCGCCTCGACGCCGGCGTTCAGCGCCAGCAGGTTGGTCTGGAAGGCGATGCCGTCGATGACGCTAATGATTTCGGAAATCTCGCCCGACGTGCGCTCGATCCCGCCCATCGCCTCTACGGCGTTGCGCACGACGGCGCCCGAATGCTGCGCTTCATCGCGGGCGCTACGCACCGCGGCATTGGCGCTGCCGGCGCGTTCCGCGGTGGAGCGGACGGTGCTGGTGATCTCGTCCATCGCCGCGGCGGTTTCTTCGAGGCTCGCCGCCTGCTGCTCGGTACGTTGCGACAGATCGTCGGAGGCCTGGCGGATGTCGCCAGCGCCGCTGTTGATGCTGGACGCCGATTCGGACATGGCGGCGAGCGTCGTTTGCAGGGCGGATACGGCGGCGTTGAAATCGTCCTTGATGCGCGCGAACGGCCCGGTAAGATCGGCATCGACGCGCGAGACCAGATCACCCTCCGCCAGACGCGACAGCGCCGGGCCGAAGCTATCGACGATCAACGTCGTCTGCGCCGCCTTGGCCTGTTCGGCTGCGACCAGCTGATCGCGCAGCGCCGTCGTCGCGCCGGCAAGCTGCCCCAGCTCGTCACCGCGACCCGTGGCGGGCACGGCCACCGCCAGATCGCCCGACGTCATCCGGTTGAGGACACCGACCAACTGAAGAAGCGGCGCGACCACATAGCGTCGGCATAGGACGCCGATCGTGCCGACGAGGGCCAGCAACGCCAGGGTCGTCGCGATCAGCGACATGGAGGCGAGGCTGGTGACCCGGTCGGCATCGGCGTCCACCGCGGTCAGATGGGTTTCGAGACGATTCGACACCGTTTCCATGCCCGATTCCAGGTCGTGGAAGGTGCGCAGGAACGCCGGCAGCATCGTCGATGCGCGATCCTGATCGACGGCGGCCGTCGCCGCGACGGAGCGGGCGCTGGCGATATAGGCGTCGACCTGCGGCTGGATCTGCGTCGCCGCGGCGACGACTTCGGGCGCGGCGGCATAGGCGCGATCCACGGCCAGGGTCTTGCGCAGCGTCGCCACATCCTGTTCCAGCGCCTTGCGATTGTCCGTCAGGCTGAGATCGCCGACGCGGATCGCACGCAGGATCGACAGCACGTCGCCCCGGATCGCATCGTGCATCATGTCTGCGGTCATGTGATTGCGCAGCAATCGGGAGGCCGCGCCGACGCGGTCGCGCGCCGCGGACTGCTGGCCATTGGCCCACAGGCTCACCCCGGCCGAGGCCAGGACGAGCGCGATGATCGCGGCAATCGCCGCCATCATCATCGTGTTGATCGATCGCACCCCTAAATTCTCCCGTTCCGCGTCATGTTCCTGTCATTATGTTGACGGTCCCCCGGTTTCTCATCCGGGCATGATGCGAGTTTCCGGTTTGCATCCGTCGGGGTTAACCCCGACGGATGCAGCATATTCGGCTGGCGTGAGCCAGCCAAGCGCCGTGTGAG
>NZ_JAFCUK010000025.1:0-25750 GCF_049896485.1 Sphingomonas sp. DC4900 | reverse complement strand
ATCCCGATCTCGCCGCCTGACACACCGCCAAGCGAACAGCCTAGAACACCAGGATGAGGGGTCCCTTTTCGACGCCGATCACCCCGCTAACGGGGTCCCTTTTCCACGCCGATCCACACGCCAACCCGCCTGGCCGACCTCGGCGATCACGATTGTCTGGGCCACACCAACGCATCGCTTGCAGGAACGACATCGTGGGCGTTCGGTAAAGACGGGACGATCAAGGTGCCGATCTCAGGATCGATGTGTTCCGACAATGGTGAGGCTTTGGTTCGCGCTGCCATCGCGGGCCAAGGGCTGGTCTATGGGCCACGCTTTATTGCGGCAGAGGCGCTTCGCGCCGGCCAGTTGAGCGAGCTTGAGCTGGACGAGCCGCCTATGATGCTGGGAGCGGCATATGCCATCACACACCCGACGCGGCGCCCCGCCGCCAAGACGCGGGCGTGGATTGACTTCTTAGCCGAAGCACTCCCCGCTCTTGGCACCGATTGGTGAGATGCCAAGCTAGCAGACGTCCCGAGTTTTCACCCGAGGACCGCGTCTGCTATCTCGAAACATCACGGTCTTATACGATTGTAGATATCAGTGACCCAGCGAAAGCGACGCCCACAACCGCACAGGGCTGGCATCGATAACGCCGAGGCTTGGTCCCTTTCAGTTGGTGCAACGGGGGCCGCGGGCGCGGCGGACGTTGAGTGAGCGTGAACCGCATCACTGCCAACCCTCGATGACAATCTTACCGCGTGCGCTAGTGCTCTCAAGCGCCTGGTGCGCGCGCTTGAGGTTCGCGGCGTTGATGGGGGAGAACCGTTCGGTGAGGGTGGTGCGCACCTCGTCGGCGTCCACGAGGCTGGCGATGGCCGACAGGATCTGACCCTGCGTTTCCATATCAGCAGTCTCGAACATGGACCGGGTGAACATGAACTCCCAGTGGGTCGACACCGACTTGCGTTTGAACGGTACGACATCGAGCGTCTTGGGGTCGTCGATGAGTGCAAAACGTCCCTGCGGGGCGATCAGCTCGGCGATCTGCTCGATATGCTCATCGGTGTGCGTGGCCGAGAAGATGAAAGCCGGCGCGCCAATGCCGAGATCCGCGACCTGCTGCGCCAGCGGCTGACGATGATCGATGACATGGTGGGCGCCGAGCTCACGCACCCAGGCTTGCGTCTCGGGGCGTGATGCCGTTGCGATGACGGTGAGATCGGGAACCTGACGGGCAAGCTGGATCGCCATCGATCCGACCCCGCCGGCACCGCCGACAATCAACAGCGCAGCTGCTGCACCGGCTACAGGAGTACGCACGGACAATCGCTCGAAGAGGGCCTCCCACGCGGTGATCGCCGTCAGCGGCAACGCCGCTGCCTCTGCCCAATCGAGGCTGGCCGGCTTCTTCCCGACAATGCGTTCGTCGACCAGGTGCAACTCGGCGTTGGTCCCATCGCGGCCGATACTGCCCGCGTAGAACACCTCGTCGCCCGGTTCGAAGCCGCGCACTTCAGGGCCAACAGCGCGAACGACACCGGCGGCATCCCAACCCAGGACACGCCAATCACCGTGGATCGGACCCGATCCAGCGCGCACCTTCGTATCAACTGGGTTTACCGAGACGGCCTTGACCTCGACGAGGAGATCGCGCCCAGTGACTACGGGATCGGGAAGCTCGATGTCGACGAGAGCTTCCGTGCGATCGATCGTTCCGGGCTGCTGGTAGCCGATTGCGCGCATGATAAATCCTATTGTCAGGGGCTGTATAGCGAACTTTGTCGCGTACAGGATACGCACAAGCGACATCGCGGTTCGACATCGTCGTCAGGCTGGCGACGGCGTGATTGCCGCTGCCGTCTTCCCCGTGAGGTCGGTGATGACCGCGCCGATCAGCGCACGTAACCAGCGGTGTGCGGGATCATGCCGATAGCGGACGTGCCAAGCCATTTCCACGGGAAAGCTGCCAAGGTCGACCGGAGCCGGCAGGATCTTCAGCCGGGGGTCGTGCATCAGCCGCCTGCAGATGAGCGAGGGCAAGGTGGCGCAATAGTCGGTCACCGCCACTATCTCGGCTACCGCGAAGAAGTTTGTCACGGAGATTGCGACGTCGCGCTTCAGCTGCTGCTGCGCCAGCGCCTGGAACAGCCCGGCGCGCATCCGTCCGGGCGGCACGATGTTGACATGCTTCATCGTCTCGAACTGCTCGCGCGTCATGACATCGCCGACGCCCGGATGGTCGGCACGGACGGCGCAGGCGAGCCCTTCGTCCATCAGGTGCTGGACGACGAGGTTGTCGGGCGGATCGACGATGCGGCCCAGCACGAGCGCCGTCGTGCCCGACACGACGCCTGTTTCCACAAGATCGTTCCCGTAGGGCGTCAGACGAAGCTTGATGCCGGGGGCGACCTTCTCCAGGCGCGCCACGATAGCGGGGACGAGGACGAACTCGACATAGCCGTTTGGCGCGATCGTGAAGAGCCGTTCGGTATGTACGGGGTCGAAGGCCTGCTGACCGAGGACCGCGTCGTCGAGCTGGGCGAGTGCCTCGGCGATCAGCGGTGAGAGTTCAAGCGCGATCGGGGTCGGCTGGATGCCGTAGCGCTCGCGGACGAACAGTTGGTCCTGAAGCATCAGTCGCAGACGCGATAGGGCATTAGACAGGGCGGGCTGTGTCATGCCCATGCGCCCGGCGGCCCGCGTGACGCTGCGTTCCTCCATCAACGCGACGAAGATCGGCAGCAGGTTCAGATCGTAGCGCATGCAGTCATCCTGTCAGACGTATATCTGACATTAGAAAGATAAACTTCTAGAATATATCAACGAGGCCCATTTCCCATCCATCGGCGACGGGCGCCGCGAACATGGAGGTTCAGATGAGCAAGGGTCAGGTTCTCGTTCTTGGATCGAACGCGACACAGCTCGGTCTGCGTGGCGGCAGTACCGCAACGGTCGGTCAGTATCTCAACGAAACGGCAGTCCCCGCGCTGGCACTGCTCGACGCCGGCTATGATATTGTTCTCGCTACGCCCAATGGGACCAAGCCGCACATCGACGCCGGTTCCGACACGAAGGACCACTTTGGCGGTGATGAGGCGGCATACCAGCGCGCCAAGGACTTCTTCGCGAGCCACCCGGCCATGAACGACGTCCGCACGCTGAAATCGGTTGTCGACGAGGGTCTGGACGGCTTCGTTGGCGTGTTCGTGCCGGGAGGTCACGCGCCAATCGTCGATCTGATGCAGGACCGCGATGCGGGCACGATCCTCCGTCACTTCCACACGGCGGCCAAGCCGACCGCGCTACTCTGCCACGGACCGGTGGCCGTTGTCTCTACGCTCGACGATGCTCCGGCCTTCCGCAAGGCGCTGGAGGAAGGCGATTACGCCGGGGCGGCCGACCTGGCGCGAGACTGGATCTACTCAGGCTACCGCATGACCGTCTTTTCGGCGAGCGAGGAGAAGATCGCTGAGGAGCAAGTGCTGAAGGGCGAGCTCTTCTTCGACATGGAAAAGGCGCTGCGGTCGGCCGGCGGCGACGTCTCTGTCACCGACAAGAACTTCGCTTCGAATGTCGTCGTGGATCGGGAGCTGATCACGGGTCAGAATCCGGCGTCGGACCAAGCCATGGCCGACGCGTTGATCGAAGCCCTCGATCGCGCCGCTGCGTGAGTACCAGGATGACGGGCGGGGCGCTCAGGATGCGCCCCGCTTCGCATAGAACCATTATAAGGAACGGTGCCATGACCGCCAACGTGAAGATCGTCGCCGTCCTAACCGCCCGTGCGGATACCGTCGACCGCCTACACGCTCTGCTCGACGCCATGCTAAAGCCAAGCCGTGCCGAACCGGGCAATTTGCGCTACGATCTCTGGCAGGACCAGAGCGATCCGAACCGCTTCGTCCTCGACGAGCTGTACGCGGACGCGGATGCGGTTACCGCCCACCGCGCGACGCCCCACTTCCAAAACTACCTCTCTCAGATCGGCGATCTGGCTGAGCGCGCCGCGTTTGTCCTCAACCCCGTCTCCGCAACCTAAGGGTGCTGCCATGGGCAAGCTTAAAGAATGGGTGGGGTCGGCGCTGCTGGCACAACCGTTCTACATAGAGGAGCTGCGGATGATCAGCCTGTTGGCACCTGCGCTTCGCGCGGGCCTTATGGGCCTCGTTCATCCACGCGGCTACCGCTGGCGCGGGGCCGCGACCCAGCGAAAAAATCAACATCTGAAGTGAAGGAAACACAGTCATGACCAAAGGTATCGAAGGCAAGGTTGTTCTCATCACCGGCGGGAGCACCGGCATCGGCGCCGAGACCGCGCGTCTTCTCGCCGAACGCGGTGCGAAGGTCGCCATCGCCGCACGGCGCAAGGACAAGCTCGACGAGGTCGTCGCGCAGATCGCCGAGAACGGCGGAACGGCACGCGCCTATGCGCTCGACGTCACTGACAAGTCGGCGGTCCAGTCCGTCGTCGCCGCGATCGTCGCCGACTTCGGCCGTCTCGACGTACTGATCAACAACGCCGGTCTGATGCCGATCCGTCCGATGGCCGAGGTCAACACCGACGAGTGGGACCAGATGATCGACGTCAATTTGAAGGGCACGCTCTACGGCATCGCCGCGGCTCTTCCCGGCTTCCTCGAGCAGGGCAGCGGCCACATCATCAACCTGAGTTCGGTCGCCGGCATCAAGGTCTTCGCCCCGGGCGGCACGGTCTATTCCGGCACCAAGTTCGCCGTCAGCGCGATCAGCGAAGGTCTTCGCCACGAGGTGGGCGAGAAGGTCCGCGTCACGTCGATCGAGCCCGGAGCCGTCGAGAGCGACCTGAAGTTCACGACCTCGGGTACGGCTGCCGAGACGGTGCTGGACTTCTACAAGCAGGCCATCCCGGCGGCATCGGTGGCGCGTGCTATCGCGTTCGCCGTCGAACAACCTGATGACGTCGACGTCAACGCGATCGTCATCCGGCCGACCGCACAGCAGTTCTGATTTCGACGAGGAGGCGGGGCCGCATGCGCTCCGCCTCATCGGGAACGTACCGGCCCGCTCGTCCGTTACTTTGCCGAATAATAGCTGTCCGTTTCACCTGAGGAGTCATTTATGCCCAAACTTGCCCTGTATGTACCACTGAAGGCCAAGCCCGGAAAAGAGCGCGATGTCGCCGATTTTCTGACCTCGGCATTGCCGCTCGTTCAAGCTGAGCCGGGCACTCTGACCTGGTATGCGATCGAGGAAGGCCCCGGTGCGTACGCGATCTTCGATACGTTCGACACGGAGGAGGATCGGCAGGCCCATCTTGACGGCAAGGTCGCCGCCGCACTGATGGACAAGGCAGACGAGCTGTTCTCCGAACCGCCGCAGATTCACAAGTTCACCCTGCTGGCCGCGAAATAGCGGAGCGGTCGGCACCCTAGCGCGTCGCTCTCATCGCCCGCGTGTGGGGGGTGGGGCGGCGGCGTACGTTGAACGGCTTTCCCCGAACCGGCCACGGAGACACATCATGCGCACCACCCAGACGCTCGACCTGAACGACGCGCGGACAATCATCGATGCGGGGATCGCGGAGGCCGAACGGATCGGCAACCCGTCGAACATCGCGGTGGTGGACGCGGGCGGCTGCCTCCTGGCGTTCGCACGGATGGACGATGCGTGGCGCGGCAGCGTCGACATCGCGATCGGCAAGGCGTGGACGGCGCGCGCGTTCGACGTCGAGACGAAGGCGCTGGCGAAGCTCGCCCAGCCGGGCGCCGACTTCTACGGCATCCATGCCTCCAACGACGGCAAGGTGATGATCTTCGCCGGGGGCGTGCCGATCAAGGAGGGCGAGACGGTGATCGGCGCGGTGGGCGTGTCGGGTGGCACCGGCAAGCAGGACCAGGACGTGGCCGAGGCGGCGGCGCAGGCGTTCGCGCGCGGCTGAGCCTTGGAGCACGGTGCCGGGCGCGGCGGCGCCGGCTCAGTCGACGGCGGTCCAGTCGACAGCGGCGGGCTCGGGCGCCGGGCGCGCCTCTCGCGCGACGCGGGCCGCCTCCGTTTAGAGCGCTATTCGCCCGTTCTGGCCCAGTCATTCAGAAAACCGCCGTAAATCGATCCTGGGACGGCCCTGCGGGTAGGAACCATCTCAGATGGCAGAAGGTTCAGGAAACTGAGCTCACTTGGAGGGGCGCGATGTCCTCCGTCGCTGCGACGGACCGGGATCATCAGCAAGCTCTCGATTTGATGACGCGTTGAGAAGATCTGCGAAAGGAAAAATCCGTGAAAGCTGTCGTGTACAACGGGCCCAAAGATGTTTCTGTCAATACCATCGATGATCCCAAGATCGAAAAGCAGACCGATGTTATCATCCGGCTGACCACGACCAATATCTGCGGGTCGGACCTTCACATGTATGAGGGCCGTACCAGCTTCGAGAAGGGCAGGGTCTTCGGTCACGAAAACCTTGGCGAGGTCATCGAAGTCGGCGCTGCCGTAGATCGTATCAAGAAGGGCGATCGCGTGTGCATGCCGTTCAATGTCGGTTGCGGTTTCTGCGAAAATTGCGAACGCGGTTTGACGGGTTTCTGCCTCACGACCAACCCTGGAACCGCCGGCGCAGCGTATGGCTTTGCCGAGATGGGTCCGTGGCAGGGTGGCCAGGCCGAGTTGATGCGCGTTCCTTATGCGGACTTCAATTGTCTGAAGCTGCCTGAGGACGCTGAGGAGAAGGAGGATGACTATGTCATGCTCTCCGACATCTTCCCCACCGGTTGGCATGGCGTCGAACTGTCGGGTTTCCTGCCTGGCGAAAGCATCGCGATCTACGGCGCCGGTCCGGTCGGTTTGATGGCCGCGCACTCAGCCGAAATCCGCGGTGCCTCTCAGATCTTCGTGGTCGATTCTCACGATGACCGGCTGAAACTGGCCGAGGCGATGGGCGCTATTCCGATCGACATGCGCAAGGGCGATCCCGCCCGGCAGATCCTTGACGCGACCGGCGGGCTCGGGACCGACCGGGGGGTCGAGGCGGTCGGGTATCAGTGTTGCGATCGCCACGGCAAGGAGCGCAGCAATTACACGATGAACTGCCTCGTCAAAAGCACGAAGGCCACCGGCGGAATCGGCGTCGTCGGCGTGTTCATTCCGGAAGACCCGAACGCGCCCGACGACCTCCAGAAGGAAGGCAAGATGGCGTTCGACTTCGGCAACTTCTGGTTCAAGGGCCAGAAGATCGGCACCGGCCAGTGCAATGTAAAGCACTACAACCGGCGACTGATGAAGCTTATCGAGCAAGGCCGGGCCAATCCTGCCCAAATCATCTCGCACCGGCTGCCGCTTGATCAGGCACCAGACGCCTACAAGCATTTCGACGGGCGCGATGCTGGCTGGACGAAGGTCGTGCTCAAGCCGGGCACCTGACCTTAGTCTTCGACGGAATAGGAAATAAATTATGACTTTGGAAGGCAAATCGGTTGCCATTCTGATCGCACCCCGCGGGACGGAAGAACCAGAATTCTCGAAGCCCAAGCAAGCTGTCGAGGACGCTGGTGGCAAAGTGACCGTGGTCAGTTTTGAACCGGGCAAGGCTCGCACAGTCAATAGCGATCTTGACGAGGGCGCCAGCTATCCTATCGACAAGACGTTTTCCGAGGTGAAAGCCGACGATTTCGATGGACTTGTTGTTCCCGGAGGGACTGTCGGTGCCGACAAGCTGCGCGGCAGCGTCGAGGCAATTAGTTTCATTCGGGCTTTCTTCGATCAGAAAAAACCTGTTGCGGCGATATGCCACGCACCCTGGACATTGATCGAGGCGGGCGTGCTTGAGGGTCGCACCTTGACGTCCTACCCGACGCTGAAGGTCGATATCGAGAACGCCGGCGGTGCATGGACCAATGAGGAAGTCGTGGTCGACAACGGCCTTGTTACCAGCCGCGATCCCAATGATTTGCCCGCCTTCTGTGCCAAACTCGTTGAGGAAATCGCAGAAGGTGTCGGCGCAGCGCCCGCAGGAGGGAATTAAGGCGGGGCGTTTCGACGAAACCATGTGAGGGCCCTCTCCCTGGGGAAGATCCGCACAAAGCGAGCGTGGCGGATGGCCGGCGATTGGCCGTCCGCCACGCCGCGTATCACGCGAACACGGCGCGCCTGACGGGCACTCAAACCCTAACCCGCGTCCACCGCGGTGACACATCGCCGGCTCCCGCTTCCAGCTTCGACCCATTCCAACGTGTGGTCGAGATGCACCTGATCGAACGTGCGTTCGGCCAGATTTACGACCTACAGCGCCGCCTTGAGATAGCGGGCGGTGAGACTGCCTTCCGCTTCCGCAACGACGTCAGGGACGCCGCTGGCAACGATACGGCCCCCATCTTCCCCGGCCCCCGGTCCCAGGTCGATGATCCAGTCCGCCTGTGTGATGGCGCGCATGTCATGTTCGACGACTACGACGGTATTGCCGGCGTCTACGAGGCCCTGCAGGTGTTGCATCAGCCGGTCGCCATCGGAGGGGTGAAGCCCCGAAGTTGGCTCGTCGAGGATGTAGATCGTGTTGCCGCGTTGAGCGCGTTGCAGTTCAGTCGCCAGCTTGATGCGCTGCGCCTCCCCGCCAGACAGCTCGGTCGCCGGTTGACCGAGCCTCAGATAGCCAAGACCGATCTCCCGCAACACGTCGAGGGAGCGCATCACAGATGCCTCGCCAGCGAAGAAATCGCACGCATCGTCGACCGTCAGTTCGAGCACCTGGGCGATATTGCGCCCGTTCCATTCGACTTCGAGCGTTTGCGGGTTGTAGCGAGAGCCATGACAGGTCGAGCACGGGGCAAAAACGCTCGGCAGGAATAGCAGCTCCACCATGACGTATCCCTCGCCCTCGCACACAGGGCAGCGGCCCTGCGCGACGTTGAACGAGAACCTTCCCGGGCTGTAGTGCCGCCGGCGGGCGAGCGGCGTATCAGCGAAGATCCGTCGCACATGGTCGAACATGCCGCTGTAGGTGGATAGGTTCGAGCGCGGCGTGCGGCCGATCGGTTTCTGATCGACCCGCACCAGCCTGCGAACATGCTCCATGCCTGCGACAATGCGTCCTTCAGTGTCGTTCTGCGCAACATCGAGCAGCGGATCGATATCCTCCTCCTCGGCCAAGGGGGAGCCGCCGAGGTGTGCCGTGACGAGCTCGGGCAGCGCCTGACTGACAAGACTGGATTTGCCCGATCCCGAAACGCCGGTGACAGCGGTGAAGCAGCCGATGGGAAACTCGACGTCGAGACCATGGAGATTGTTCCGCCTGATCCCTTCCAGGCGTAGCCATGCCTTGGGATCGCGCGGTGTGCGCTCACTGCGGGGCGGCTCTGCGAACAGGTAGCGGCGGGTGATCGAAGTCTCGACATCGGCAAGCCCCTCTATCGGCCCGCTGTAGAGGACTTCACCGCCCTTTTCCCCGGCTCCTGGCCCGACATCGACGAGCCATTCCGCGCGGCGGATCACGTCGAGATCATGTTCGACGACGAACAGGGAGTTGCCCGCCCCCTTGAGACGCTCGAGGATAGTGAGCAAGGCTTCGCCATCTGCCGGGTACAACCCTGCCGAAGGCTCGTCAAGCACATAGACCACGCCGAAAAGCTGTGACGACAATTGCGTGGCAAGCCGCAAGCGCTGCAGCTCTCCGGAGGAGAGCGTCGGCGTGCTGCGGTCGAGCGAAATGTAGCCAAGGCCGAGATCGATCAGCGGCTCTAGCCGCTCGATCAATTCGCAGGCAAGGCGATGGGCGGCGATCCGCTTCTCGTCGGAGAGATTGGGCGTGCGGCGTACGTCGGGCGCGCTCTTGTGCGCAGAGCCGCCCGCCGCAACCCGTTGTTCGACCGCTGCATCGCGGGCCGCTTTTTCCAGAACATGGCCCTTTGAGGGGGCGGAGACCGCCCCATATGCGCCATGCGCGACGGGCATCAGCAAGTCCTTCAGCTTGAGCACCGACAGGTCGCCGAACTCGGCAATGTCGAGGCCGGCGAATTTGACCGACAGGGCTTCGCGCTTCAGGCGCTTGCCGTCGCAGGTCGGGCAATCGCGGCCGATGATATATTGCGAGACGCGCTTCTTCATCAGCGCGCTTTTAGTGTTGGCGAAGGTTTCCAGCACATAGCGGCGCGCGCCGGTGAAGGTGCCCTGGTAGCTCGGCTCCATGCGGCGCTTGAGCGCCGTCCGGGTCTGTTCGGGCGTCAGGCCCGCATAGACCGGGACCGTCGGCGCCTCGTCAGTGAAGAGGATCCAGTCGCGATCCTTTTTCGGCAGGTCGCGCCACGGCGTATCGACGTTATAGCCGAGCGAAACGAGGATATCGCGCAGGTTCTGGCCATGCCACGCGGTCGGCCAGGCGGCGATCGCCCGGTCGCGAATGGTGAGGCTGTCATCAGGAACCATCGTCTCTTCGGTCGCGTCATATACGCGGCCGATACCGTGGCAGGTCGCGCAGGCCCCCGCGACCGTGTTGGGGGAGAAATCCTCCGCATAGAGCATGGGTTGGTGGCGCGGATATTCGCCGACGCGCGAATAGAGCATCCGCACCAGGCTGGAGAGCGTCGTCACGCTGCCGACCGAGGATCGCGCGTTGACCGAGCCGCGCTGCTGCTGCAACGCGACCGCAGGCGGCAATCCGTCGATCGCGTCGACCTCCGGCACGCCGGCCTGGTCGATCAGGCGGCGGGCATAGGGCGCAACCGATTCCAGATAACGCCGCTGCGCTTCGGCATAAAGGGTGCCGAACGCGAGCGATGACTTGCCCGAGCCCGATATGCCGGTGAACACCACGAAGGCGTCGCGCGGTACATCGACGTCAATATTTTTGAGGTTATTCTGGCGCGCGCCGCGAACCTGCACGCAAGCGGGCGGCCCCTTATGCCCATGATCGGTGACCGGTGTCGTCGCGTGAATACCCTTGCTCTTCAATTCAGTCTTCCTGCCCTATCCGCCCATGCGGCCCGTGGTTCATCACAGTCGGGTAACAGATGAATGCTTTTCCGACTCAATACATCCAAAGTTCAGGCTGGCCCGATATTCGGCACCTTTGAAATACTTTTCCAGCATTGGACAAAGGTTACGACAAACCATTTTCCCTGTTGGGTCGCGCGACGAGGCCACACACACTCCGCTGGTAAGCGCCTGGGCTGGGCGGCCCTGGTCCGTGCCGCTATCGGCATGTAACGACCGTACTTCGGCGCTTGTTACCGCATCGCGACGCGTTGCCCATTTGCCAGAGCGCGCTTCATCATGGCCGGGGTCGGGCCATGATGACGGCCGAGTTGTCGATCCGAGCGCCTCGCGCCGCTTCGGATCGGCGGGTCAGTAGTGAATGACCGTGCGGATCGACTTGCCTTCGTGCATCAGTTCGAAGGCCTCGTTGATCTCCTCCAAACCCATCGTGTGGGTTACGAATGGGGCCAGATCGATATCGCCTCTCATCGCATCCTCGACCATGCCGGGGAGCTGTGTCCGTCCCTTGACGCCACCGAAAGCGGACCCCTTCCATACGCGGCCCGTGACGAGCTGGAATGGGCGGGTGGAGATTTCCTCGCCCGCGCCGGCAACGCCAATCACGATCGACTGACCCCAGCCACGGTGCGCTGATTCAAGCGCGGCGCGCATGACGTGGACGTTGCCGATGCACTCGAAGGTATGATCGATGCCCCAGCCCGTCATCTCGATCAGCACTTGCTGGATAGGCTTGTCATGGTCCTTGGGGTTGATGCACTCGGTAGCACCGAACTGGCGTGCCAGCTCGAACTTGGATGGATTGGTGTCGATGGCGATGATGCGACCCGCCTTCGCCTGGCGCGCACCCTGAATCGCCGCGAGGCCGATGCCGCCGAGGCCGAACACGGCGACCGAGTCTCCGGGCTGGACCTTGGCGGTATTGTGGACTGCGCCGATGCCGGTCGTGACGCCGCAGCCGAGCAGGCAGACATGTTCGGGGTTTGCCTCGGGATTGATCTTGGCGAGCGAGACTTCGGCGACGACAGTATATTCACTGAAGGTTGAACAGCCCATGTAATGATAGAGGGGCTGACCATTGTACGAAAAGCGGGTGGTCCCATCGGGCATCAAGCCCTTGCCCTGCGTTTCGCGGACAGCGACGCACAGGTTGGTCTTGCCCGACAGGCAGAAGTCGCACTTGCCGCATTCGGCGGTGTAGAGCGGAATCACGTGATCGCCCGGTCCGACGCTGGTGACGCCTTCACCGACCTCGACAATGATGCCCGCGCCTTCGTGGCCCAGAACCACCGGGAAAACACCCTCCGGATCACTCCCCGCCAGCGTGTACGCGTCGGTGTGGCACACACCGGTGTGCGTCACCCGTATGAGGACTTCGCCTTTCCGGGGTGGGGCGACATCGATCTCGACGATTTCGAGTGGCTTGCCCGCCTCGAAGGCTACAGCGGCGCGAGATTTCATGTTGGGATACCCTCGTTGAGTTAAACCGATTGCTGGTGCGAGGCCGTTGCGTCAGCGCAAATTCGTGGGGGAGCGATCGCTCACTCCCCCGGTATGCCGGTCAGACCGTAACGACGACCTTGCCGATCTGGTCGTTCGATTCGAGGAAGCGGTGAGCGTCCTGGATGGCGTCGAGCGGGAAAGTGCGCGCGATCCGCGGCTTGAGCGCGCCCGATTCCAGACCCGCCACGATGAACGCCTTGGCGCGATCGAGGGCGGCATCGTCCGAGACGAT
Source organism: Sphingomonas sp. DC4900 (assembly GCF_049896485.1). NCBI lineage: Bacteria > Pseudomonadati > Pseudomonadota > Alphaproteobacteria > Sphingomonadales > Sphingomonadaceae > Sphingomonas > Sphingomonas sp. DC4900. Next base: position 13,077 of record NZ_JAFCUK010000025.1, on the reverse strand, counting down.
CTCGCTGTAGAGATACCCCTTGAGCGTGAGGCTCTTGCCCAGCACGGAGAACAACGGGAACGGCGTCGGTTCGCCGCTGAGCGCGCCATATTCGAGCAGGATGCCTCCGCGTGCCATGCTCTCGGTCAGCGGCTCGAACGACGGGCCTCCGACCGGATCGAGCACCACGCGCGCACCCTGACCATCGGTTATCTCCATCACCCTCGCTACCAGATCCTCTTCCCCGGTTGCGACGACATGATGTGCACCGGCATCGATCAGGGCCTGGCGCTTGGCGCCGGTACGCGTCGTCGCGATTACCGTCGCGCCGACCATCCGGGCAATCTGGAAGGCAGCAAGGCCGACGCTGCTGGAGGCAGCAGTGACGATGACGAAATCGCCCTCGCCGAGTTTCGCCTGCTCCACCAGCGCACCCCAGGCGGTGACATACTGCATCCACACGGCCGCCGCTTCCTCGAACGACAGCGCCGCCGGATGCTTGACGACGAGGCGGGCGGGCACGTTGGCGACCTCGCCATAAGTGCCCCAGCGCGCGATATCGAGCGGAGGGATGACGCTGACGGCTTCGCCTTCCGCAAACCCGGTCACGTCCGCGCCGACCGTAACGACAGTGCCGGCAGCCTCATAGCCAAGGCGGCTCGGGAACTCGGCTTCCTGAAGGTAGGCATGGTTGCGGAACATCACCTCGGCGCGGTTTATGCCTATTGCCTTCACCGCGATCTGCACTTCGTCGGCCGCGGGCGCGGGGACGGCCACATCTTCAATCCTGAGGACGCTGGCGTCGCCATATTCGTGGATACGGACGATGCGGCTCATTGGAGATTCCTTGATTATTGAATGATCGTTCTGTAAGGGAGAAGACCACCCGTTTCAAGCTATTATTTATCGATTGTTCCATATCGTGCACCAGAGATGACAGAGACGAAAGCCCGTCGCCGCGCAGGTCGCCCTCGTGTGTTCGACACTGACGCTGCGCTCGACAAGGCGGTGCGGCTGTTCTGGCAGCGCGGCTACGAGGCGACATCGATGGCCGATCTGGTGGCGGAGACTGGCGTCGCCGCCGCCAGTCTCTATGCAGCGTTTGACAACAAGGCGGGGCTATTTGCGGCGGTGATCGAGCGCTACGCCGCGACGTTCAGCGTCCACCTCTATGCACCCATCAACGATCCGGCGTTGTCCACCTACGAGGCCGTCAAAGGCCTGCTGGAACGAGCGGCGTCATCATTCTCGGAACCTGGAACGCCGGCCGGCTGCTTCATGTATTCGGCAGCGGCAGCCGTTTCGCCGGCGTCCGCCGCGATCGAATGCCTGCTGCGCGACAAGCGCATCGCGGCGGAGGCCCTCCTGATCGAGCGTCTGCAACGCGGCGCCGCGCAGGGCGAGCTTGCGGCCAACACCGATCCGGCCGTGCTAGGCAAATTCATCAATACGGTCATGGAAGGCATGTCCGTTCAGGCGCGCGACGGCGCTACGATCAACGAACTGCTCTCCATCGCCAAAATGGCACTCGATCGATGGCCGGCCGCGATATGACCGTTACATGGTGGTCATCTGCCAATCCGCCTCTCGCGACCGAACAGTCGAACTCATCTCATTGGACGAAAGCACATGAAACACGTGACATTGCTCGGCGGGGAAGTGGTTCCTTCAATGGGTCAAGGCACCTGGAAGATGGGTGAACGTGTTGAGCGGCGATCCGATGAGATCGCCGCGCTACGCGCCGGTGTCGAGCTAGGCATGACGCTCATCGATACCGCTGAAATGTATGGCGATGGTGCGGCGGAAACGCTGAGCTGCGAAGCGCTCGGCGATCGTCGCGACCAGTTGTTCCTCGTTAGCAAGGCGTATCCACAGAACGCATCGCGCTCCCGCCTTGCCGGTGCGTGCGAGGCGAGCCTGAAGCGACTCGGCACCGATCGGCTCGACCTCTACCTGCTCCACTGGCGTGGATCGGTGCCGCTCGCTGAGACGATAGAGGCAATGGAGGCGCTGAAATCGGCAGGAAAGATTCGGCATTGGGGTGTCAGCAACCTCGATACCGACGATATGGACGAGCTTGTCGCTGCCGGCGGGGATGGCTGCGTGACCGATCAGATCCTATACAATCTCGTCCGTCGAGGCCCTGAGTTGGACCTGTTGCCGTGGCTCGCACAGCACAAAGTGCCAGTGATGGCGTATAGTCCCGTCGAGCAGGGACGCCTCACAAGCCATCCCGCCCTCGACAAAGTAGCGGCCCAGGTTGGCGGAACCCCTGCGCAGGTCGCACTTGCCTGGACGTTGCGCCACGATGGCCTCATCGCCATCCCGAAGGCGAGTTCGGTCGCGCATGTGCGGGAGAACCGCGCGGCCGCAGATATCGTGCTCTCCAACGCCGACCTTGCGACACTCGAGGCGGCATTTCCCCGGCCAGCGGGCCGTCGCCCACTCGAAATGCTGTAGCGTCAGATGACGATATCGTCTTTCAAAGCAACCGAACGCAAATCGGATCGCCTTGAGGCGTTCATGGACGCGGTGCTGGCAATTGCCATCACTCTCCCGGTGACCGAACTACACGCACCAAAGCCGACTGACGGCGACCTGGCAGCGGCATATCTAAAGCTGGCACCGGACTATGCGGCCTACGCCCTAAGCGTAATCCTGATCGGTCTTTACTGGGCTTCCAGCCACTTCACCGGCAAGCTTCTGCAAAAAACCGATCATGGCTACAATCTGCTCAGCATCGGCTTTCTTGCCGCTGTCAGCATCACGCCATTTCCTGCGCGGCCGCTCATCGAGCATCTCGGCGGTGATGCGGAAAGCAAGACCGCCGTTTTGGCCTATCTGGGCGTGGCAGCGGCGCCGGCGACGTGGTGGTTCGTGCGTTGGGTCTATGCAACCGCGAGGGGGCTTCCAGACCAGCGCCTGACAGACGCCTACCTCAGGCGAACAACCCTCAAATTCGCCGTCACCGCCGGAGCCTATTGGGTAGCCTTTGCCCTGGCAATCTGGAATTGGCGTGCTGGACTGATCGTCGCGGGGATCGTTACGTTGAGCTATATCGTTCCGCCAGCAAAGCCCAGCTACAAGCCAGGCCAAGAACCGGAGAATGGCTGAGACCGGCTATAGACCCGGCGAGGCGGATGCTCACATCGGCTAATCAATCCAGGATCTTATCGATCGTGATCGGCAGGGACCGCACCCGCTTACCGGTCGCGTGATAGATCGCGTTAGCAATCGCGGCAGCGGTGCCGACGATGCCGATCTCGCCAAGGCCTTTGACCCCGAGCGGGGTCACTTCGGAATCGGGTTCATCGACGAAGATCACCTGGATATCGTGAATGTCGGCGTGCACGGGCACATGGTATTCGCCGAAGTTGTGGTTCATCCAGCGACCCAGCCGGTGATCGGAAAAGGTCTCCTCGTGAAGCGCCATGCCGATACCCATCACCACGCCGCCGAGGATCTGGCTGCGCGCGGTCTTCGGGTTGATGATGCGGCCTGCGGCGACCGCATCGACGATGCGAGTGACGCGCACCACGCCCAATTCCTCGTCCACCTTCACCTCCGCGAAGATGGCGCTGTGGGTGTTCTTGGACTTGTGCAAACCCGTCCACATGTCGCCAAACCCGGGCGCCGCGGTCTCCTCTTCCTCGATCTCCGTCAGGTCCGCGGCGCGCATCGCGTCGCTGAACGGCACCCGAACGGTCGGCGCGTCCTTCAGCACGATGCAGCCGTCCTCGAAGAACACGTCGTCTATCTTCGCGTCGCCAAGCGGTGCACCGGCGATCTTGCCGGCCGCCTTCAAAAGCTTCTTGCCGACCGCCTGGCATGCGAGCTGTACCGCCGCACCGGTCGATGCCGCCCCCCACGATCCACCTTCGACCGGGGCGGTCGGCAGGTCTGAGTCGCCCAGCTTGGCGGTGATCTGCTCGGGCGGCAGGCCGAGCGTCTCTGCGGCGACCAGGGTCATCACCGTGTAGCTGCCGGTGCCGATGTCCGACGTCGCGCACGCTACTTCCAGGTGTCCGTTGGCCGTGAGCTTCGCACTTGCAGATGTCTTGGAGAATTGCGCGTCCCACATGCCGGTCGCGCAACCCCAGCCGACCAGCTCCTTGCCATCGCGCATCGACCGCGGCTCGGCCGAGCGCTCGCTCCATCCGAACGCCTCGGCCCCTTCGCGAAACGCCTCGCGTAGCGCCTTGCTGGTGTACGGCGTGCCATTCATCGCATCGATGGGTGAGTAATTGATGAGCCGGAACTCGAGCGGATCGACCTTGGCCTCATAGGCCATCTCGTCGATCGCCATCTCGAACAGCGTCATGCCGGTTGCCGCCCCCGGCGCGCGCATGTCTGCTGATGTCGGTGTGTCGATCTGAGCGACGGTGTATTCAGCGTCGGCGTTCGGGCAGTCGTAGTTCATCAGCCCCCAGGTGACGACGTTCTCCATATTGTCTTCGTAGCGCGAGGTGGAGGTGGTCGCCTCGTTGCGGATCGCGGTGAGCTTACCGGTCGTCTCCGCGCCCAGCGCGATGCTCTGGATCGCCTGGGGGCGATAGGCGTGGCTGAACATCTGATTGCGGGTCATCGTGACCCGCACCGAGCGTTCCAGCATCTTGGCGGCGAGCACCGCCAGGAACACCTGATGCTGAGGCCGCAGGCCCGAGCCGAAGGCGCCGCCGACATAGGGGTTGAGCACGCGTACCTTCTTTTTCGAAAAGCCGAAGACGCTGGCAAGGTAGGCATGCACCCCCTGCGAACCTTGGGTCTTATCCCACACGGTGATGCTGCCGTCGCCGTGCCATTCGACGGTGGAGCCGAACATCTCCATGGGATTATGGTGTTCCGGCGCGAGCCGGTAGTCGCCGGCCACCTTCAGCGGAGCGTCCGCGAACGCCTGCGCCGCGTCCCCGCGGTTTTTCGGCGCCATGTAGCCGCTGCGCTTTTTCTTCGGCACGTACTTATCGCCGACCGCGACCTCGAAGTCGGTATTGTGCGCCTCCGCCTCGTAGGCGACCTCGACCACGCTGGCGGCGTAGCGCGCTGCCTCGAACGTCTCGGCCATTACCAGCGCGATGGGCTGCTGGCTGAACTGGATGCGATCATCGTAAAGCGGACGAAACGGCGAGCCCGGAATCTTCATCTCGTCCTGATAGCTGTGGTCTGTCCAGGCGACGTGCGGCCGGTTGAGGTGGGTGATGACCTGGACGACGCCGGGCACAGCGCGCGCGGCTTCCTCATCGATGCTGACAATCCGCCCCTTTGCGATCGCGGCCTCGACGATGTAGCCGTACAGCAGGTTCTCCACCGGATGCTCGGCGGCGTAGCGCGCCGTGCCGGTGACCTTTTCAACCCCGTCGACGCGGTTGATCGCGCTTCCAATCCCGATTTTCGCTGCGGTAGCCATGATGTCTGTTCCTTAAGCGACGCGCTTGTCGGTCTGCGATTGCGGGGTGGCCTCAGCGGCCTGCTTCAGCGCACGGATGATCCCCTTGCGGGCGAGCAGGATCTTGAAGTCGTTCTCGCCCTGACCGGCCGCGCCGGCGAGAAGGGCGTCGGCGAAGGCGCCGAACGCCTGCGGCGACGGCTGCTGGCCCTTCAGCAGCTTCTCGGCTTCCGTGCTGCGCCATGGCTTGTGCGCGACACCGCCGAGCGCCACCCGCGCCTCCGCGATCGTGCCGCCTTCGACCCGCATCGCGACGGCTACCGACACCAGCGCAAAGGCGTAGGACAGACGATCGCGCAGCTTCAGGTAGGTGTAGTTCTGCGTGAAGTCCTCGGCCGGCAGGTCGATGCCCGTCACCAATTCGCCGGGCTTCAGCGTGTTGTCGCGCCACGGCTCGTCGCCGGGCAGCCGATGGTAGTCGGCGATCGGGATAGCGCGGTCGCCGTCCGGGCCGGTCACCTGGACAGTTGCGTCGAGGACCGCCAGCGCCACGCACATGTCCGACGGGTGCGTGGCGATACACTGGTCGCTCGCGCCCAGGATGGCGTGGATGCGATTGACTCCGCCAATCGCGCCGCAGCCCGAGCCCGGTTCGCGCTTGTTACAGGGTGTGGCGACGTCGTAGAAATAATAGCAGCGCGTGCGCTGGTTGAGGTTGCCGCCGTTGGTCGCGGCATTGCGCAGCTGGGGGCTGGCACCGGCGAGGATCGCCGAGGACAGCAAGGGATACCGCTGCTCGACCCGCGTGTCCCACGCAGTGTTGGAGTTCGGCACGAGCGCGCCCAGCCGCAGTCCACCGCCGTCCAGCTCCTCGATCGCGTCCAGCGGCAGGCGGTTGATGTCGATCACCGTCACCGGCCGCTCGACGTTCTCTTTCATCAGGTCGATCAGGTTCGTGCCGCCCGCCAGATAGCGGACCTGCTCTCCGCCGCCTGCCTGCACCGCTTCGGCGACGCTGGTCGGGCGGGCATAGTCGAAGCGGTTCATGCCTTCTCTCCGATCACGTCGAGCACCGCATCGACGATATTCGTATAGGCGCCGCACCGGCACAGGTTGCCGCTCATCAGCTCGCGAACCTCTTCTCGGGTCCTGGCCTTGCCCTCGTTGATGAGGCCCTGCGCAGAGCAGATTTGGCCAGGGGTGCAATAGCCGCACTGGAACGCGTCGTGGTTGCAGAAGGCGGATTGCAGCGGATGGAGGTCACCAGGCTGGCCCAACCCCTCAATCGTCGTGATGTCCGCCCCGTCCAGCGTCACCGCCAGCTTGAGGCACGAGTTGATGCGGCGCCCGTCGATCAGCACGGTGCACGCGCCGCACTGGCCGTGGTCGCAGCCCTTCTTTGTACCGATCAGGTCTTCGCCTTCCCGCAGCAGATCGAGCAACGTCGTCCAGGGCTCGATCGCGCGGGTGCGCGTCTCACCGTTGATCGTCAGCATGGTTTCCACCGTGCCGATCGGCACGGCAGCGTATGTGGCAGTATTGACGGCTGTCGGCATGATCGGCGCCTTCATGTTTTGCGTTAGGCCGGGATGGCGGTGATGTCGGCGGTGTTTTCCTCGGCAACCCCGTTCTCGCGGTGGCGAAAGGCGGACAGCGCACGATACACCTGCAACCGCGCCCGCATCACCGATCCGAGCGGCCGATGCGCGGCCAGGCTATGAGCGGGCCGAAAGGTCATCACCTCGTCGAAGTAGCGCACGCGCGCCGGGCTATAGGCTTCCTGCGCAGGAATGCGGATCGTGGCGACAGTGCGGTACTGACTGTCCTGCGATGGCCACTCGACCGAGGCGTCCTCGATCGGCTGCGTCTCCGCGTTCGCCCAGGGCTGGACCTTCAGCTCGAACACCGCATCATGGTCACGGAAGTAATCGGTCGCGGCATGGCGGAACCCATCCTCGTCCTCGTGCGGGTCGAGCTGCCACTCACCGAGAGCATCCTGGGCCTGCGATGCCGGCACGGCGCCGAGCTTGGCGACGTAGTCGCCGTAGCGCAGCGGGGCCTGGCTGAAATAGTCGTCGCCGATCGGGTGGCTAAACGGATGGCCGAAGAAGTCCGCCTTGGCATAGGCGGTGTTGAAAAGGCCCAGCACCTTGTTGAAGTTGCGCGCCACCGACGACACCGCGCTCTTGACGCCTTCGGGCATCGGGGTCGCCGCCCCGATTTTCTTCGCGTCGCTCAGGAAGCCGCTCGCCGTACCGGATGGAAAGGTGCGCCCCGTGGCAAGGACAAAATCCTGGGTCGGCGCGTCATGCCCGGGGAGCTTCTCGCCCTCGACGCCGAACACCTTGATCGCCATACCGCGGTGTGTCGACACGCGATCGCCCAGCGTCTCGCCTGGGCCCTGTGCAAAGCGGATCGCGACGTCATAGCTGCCCGGCTCGGCGAACAGCCCCTGCGCCAGCTCCGGCGGAAGGTCGTCGGCAATCGTCAGCGTGCCGACGACGCAGGCCGAGCTCTTGGCATGGCTGGCGCGCACGGCATGCTGCTCGCGCTTCTCGACTACCTCGCTCTGCTGGGTCATCCCCTGGATGATGCCGTCGATCGTCGCCTGCTCGTCTGGTTCGAGCGTCTCGATGTCGTCGCGGTAGCGCAGGTAGGACATGGCGATCCTCAACGGGTAGGAGCGAACGAGAACAGCTCGGTGCGGATCGACGGCGGGGCACCCGGCGTGAACCACTGCGTGTCCTGAATGTGGCTCGCGGTTACGTAGATCGTCCCGTCGGGACCTTCGGCGAAGGTGTCCGGCCAGCGTAGCCGCTTATCCGTCAAGACGATCTCCGTCCCCGACCCGGCGAGCCGCCTGATCGAGTAATCGGTCGGCGAGGTGATATAGAGCGTCCCAGCCTTGCTCATCCACAGCCCATCCGCAACGGCGGTGGTGGCAACGGTCTGCACTGCACCACTGCGCTCTCGCTCGCTGACGTCGGGGCGCAGCTTCTCGGTTGCGATCGAATAGAGCGTCTTTCCGGTCAGCGCCTGCCAGTAGAGCGTCTTCCCGTCATTCGAGATCGCGATGCCGTCGGACGCGAACGTAGGCTGTCGCCCATCGGGGCGGACAAGCGGCTTGCCCTCGATGGCGACGGTGACGCTCTTGTCGATTTGGGTCGACGGATGGCCATCAAGCGCTCGGAAGCTCTTTCCGCCGTCCAAGTCGACGACGATAATTGCGCCGCGCGTGCCGCTGTCGGTGATGTAGCCGGTCCGGCCATCGGGCGAGAACCGGATATCGTTGAGGTAGGTGCCCTGCAACGCAACGTCGCCCGGCACCGCGATGACCTTGGTCACCTTGTTCGTCTTCAGGTCGATACGGACGAGCTTCGGTGCGCCCTCCAGGATCTTCTCGTTGCCGGGCGCGCCGGGATCGAGCACCCAGAGATTGCCGTGGTCGTCGGGAACGATCGACTGGACGCACACGAAGTGCTCGCCGACCGGCATTTCGTTCGCCTTAGCGTTGCGCCAGCTGTTCCACTTGACGTCGGGGTAGGGCCGGAGCGTCCCGTCGGCCATCACCTCGGCAACCGATATGGGCGCGTCGTCGGTCCAGCGTGGAAAGTTGACGAAGCGGCGGCCGTCGGCAGTGACGGCGACGCCGGTGACTTGGTGGTCGAAGCGCGCCACCTGCGCCAGCGCAGCGCTGCGGCTCGCCTGCGCGTAGGCAGCTCCCGCTAGCGCTATCGTGAGGGCTCCGAGCCCGATCAGTATACCGCTTTTCCGCATCAGTCCGCTCCCGTTCACCGGACGCGACGCGCGGCGGTCCGCTCGTCAACGAACGTGACCCATACTTAGACCCAGAAAACCCAAAAAAATTAAGAGGGCTAGGCAGAATGCCCATCGCACGGGCGTCCTGCATCTGTCGCTGAAGCCAATTGCACGATTGTTCGGCCCGATATGACGTGCTGGCGATTATGTACCTCAAGACTCAAGCTAGTCCTTGGGCGGTGCAATGATCCCTTCGCAAAGGAACCTACTCCATGCCGAACGCGAACCCACCCGATGGCGCTACGCAACCCGATACCGACGCTGACTTCCGTCACCGTTCGCATGGGCACGACAGCGGCAAGGACGCTCCTTCCGTGTCGTCGCCATCCGAAGGTCCAGGAGTGGGCAGCGCCGCTTGGGGTGATCCCGGAGCAGCGCCGGAGCTTGCAGGTGACAAGCCGGCCGGCGGGGTGGATGCTGACCATCCGCACCTATTTCATCTGGCTGAAGCACCTGCCAATGTGTTCGACGGCGGCGGTCTGCAAGGCGGACACGAGCACAACTGGCCTATCCTGAAGGGACAGCAGGGGGCGTGCTACATCGCGCGGCTGGCGCCTGGCGGCGTACGCGAGCCGCATTGGCACCCCTACGCCTGGGAGATGAACTTCGTCCTTCAAGGTCGCGTCCGCTGGACCTTCGTGGGGCCGAATTCGGCGCAGGACGGTCCATTCGAAGCGGGAAAGGGCGACATGATTTTCGCCCCACAAGGCCATTTTCATTATTTCGAGAACGCGAGCGATACCGAGGATCTGTTGGTCCTCATCGTTTTCAATGCGTCCTCGATGGAGCCAGACGATGACATCGGTCTCGTCCAGTCCTTCAGAGCGATGCCCGCCGACGTTCTGGCCGCGGTGTTCGGCGGCTCGATCGAGCAATTCGAGAACCTTCCCGGCAAGCTCGGCCGAGTCGTTATCGCCAGCAAGAAAGGGATAAAGTGATGCCGACGTTCGCCTCCGACGCCCTGGCTGGCAAGGTTGCCGTCGTCACCGGCGCAGCGCGTGGCATCGGCCGCTGCGCCGCCATCGCACTCGCGCAAGCTGGAGCGGACGTGGTCGGCATCGATCTGTGTGCCGCCGCCAGCCCGATCGACACCTTTCCGGCAGCAACGAGAGGCAACCTCGACGACACCGGGTTGCTGGTAGCCAAGGCGGGCCATCGTTGGCACGCGATCGTCGCTGACCAACGCGACATTGGTGCGTTGCGCGCGGCGCGTGACGAGATTGTGTCGGCGTTCGGTGGGATCGACATCCTGTTCGCCAACGCCGGCATCCAGGCGTTCAAACCGCTGCTCGAAATGGACGACGCCGACTGGCACGACCAGATCGACAACAACCTGAACGGCACGGCGAATGCTGTTCGCGCCTTCGCTCCCGCGCTGGTCGACCGTGGCGGCGGCCGGATCATCGTCACCTCGTCCACGCAGGGCCAGCATGGGACGCTCAACGGCGCGAGCTACTCGGCGTCGAAGTGGGGCATCCTTGGGCTGATGAAGTCGGCTGCGCTCGAACTCGGCAGACACCAGATCACCGTCAACGCGCTCGTGCCCGGTCTCATCGATACCGCTCTGACGCGTCACGAGGATCGCTACGCACAGGCGATCGAGAGCGGCGGTAAGCAACCCACCGGCGATGAAGCCAAGGACGAGAAGACGGCCGCGGAGACGCTCGCCGCTAAGCTGCCGCTGGGCGTGCCATGGCTGGAACCCGACGCGATGGGGCCGGCAATCGTCTTCTTGGCATCGGAAGGCGCTTCACTGGTGTCGGGTACGAGCCTCGCTGTAACGGGGGGCGACAGCGCCAACGTGACTGCCTGAACCAAGGAGGTCCGCCACAATCGCTCTCTCCCCTTTCCCGATTGCGATCTCAATCGGGACGGTCGTCGGCGCTCGCGCTGGCCGTTCGTTTTCGGGACGAGCGGGTCGTGGCTTTTGGCTTTTACAGGTAACTCGCCCCCAGCGATCATTACGATGCTGATGTGTGACACCGGCCCTTATTAATGCATGCCGCTTTTCGCTCTTTTCGATCTGCATTATATTCGGGATCGCAGGGGCGCTCCCCCACGCCGGGGAACCATGTCCATCTCGACCGCCTTGCTCAACCGACTGCGCGACCTGACCGTCGCACGTCCTCGTCCAAAGCCCCTGCGCTACGGGCTGACGGTTGTGGTCATCGCAATGGTCGCAATCGTACAGGTCGTCCTCTTCGGATCGTCGGCACCCTGGTTCCTCTATACGCCGGCGGTCGTGCTGCTCACGCTGTTCCTCGGCCGCGGTCCCGGCGTCCTGGCCACCATAATCTCCGCGCTCGGCGCGGGATTGGTGGTCGCGCGGTCCGATCTGCCGCTGCTGCTCACGCCCGTTCATTGGAGCGCTTCCGTCATTTTCCTGCTGACGACGCTTGGGCTGGTCGTGCTGGTGGAGGCGCTGCGCACGGCGCTTCTCGATGCCGATCGGCTTCGCGAAGAGCGTGAAAAGGCGTTGGTCGTAACGGCCGAGCGTGAAGCGTTCCTGTCCGGCGTGCTCGGCAGCTCGACCGACTGCATCAAGGTGCTCGATCTAGACGGCAAACTGACCTTCATGAGCGAGGGCGGCCGGCGCGTCATGGAGATCAGCGATTTTAACGACGTGGCCGGCTGCCCTTGGCCCGACTTCTGGCAGGATGCCGGCAACGCGGAAGCAAAGGCGGCGGTTGAGGCGGCCGGTAGAGGTGAGGCCCGAAGCTTTATCGGCAAGGCCGACACCTATCGGGGCACGCCCAAATGGTGGCACGTCGCTGTCAGCGCGATCGCGGGGCCAGAGGGGCATCCCGACCGCATCCTGTCGGTCTCGCGCGATATCACCGAGCTGCGCGCCAGTGAGGAGGAGCGCGAGCGCTTCGTCCGGCTGGCGGAGAACAGCGCCGATTTCGTCGGCATGGCACGGACGGACGGCAGCGCGTTCTACATGAACCATGCGGCCAAGCGGTTGGTCGGGCTGGAAGATGCCGACTTCACTCGGCTCACGATCGCCGACTTCTTTCCGCCCGAGCAGGTGGAAATGGTCATGCGCGACGTGCTGCCGGCGGTGGATCGCGACGGACATTGGGTCGGCGAGCTGGAGTTCCGACACTTCCGCACGGGCGAGCTGATTCCGGTCCTGTATTCCGTTTTTCCGATCACCGACGCGAGCGGCGCCATGATCGGTTACGGCACCGTCACCCGCGACTTCCGGGATCGCCGGCGCGCCGAAAGCGACATGCGCCTGATGAACGGCGAGCTGGCGCATCGCCTCAAGAATGTTCTGGCGGTGGTCCAGTCGGTCGCGCAGCAGACGTTGCGCTCCGCCCCGGACAAGGAAACGGCCAGTCACGATCTCGGTGCGCGGTTGGTGGCGCTTGGAGCAGCAACCGACGTGCTGACCGGCAGCTCATGGCGTTCGGCCGATCTGCACGAGGTAGCGACGCGCGCGTTGGCGCCACATGGCAGTATCGGCGAACGCATCCTGCTCGACGGCCCTGCCGTTACCCTGAAGCCGGAGGTGACGGTCGCCTTTGCGCTGGCGTTGCATGAACTTGCCACCAACGCCGCCAAATACGGGGCATTGGCGAACGGCTTTGGCACGGTGACGCTCGGTTGGAGTGTCACAGGGCAAGGCGATGACGCCATCCTGTCGATAGTTTGGCGCGAGCAAGGCGGACCGCCGGTCTCGCCCCCGACCCGCAAGGGCTTTGGCTCGATCCTGATCGAGCGGTCGCTGCGCTCCTATTTCCGTGGCAAGGCCGCAACCGACTATCGGCCGGAGGTGTGGATCGGCGTGGAAAAGGGACCCCGTTAGCGGGGTGATCGGCGTCGAAAAGGGACCCCTCATCCTGGTGTTCTAGGCTGTTCGCTTGGCGGTGTGTCAGGCGGCGAGATCGGGA
>NZ_JAFCUK010000024.1:0-29142 GCF_049896485.1 Sphingomonas sp. DC4900 | reverse complement strand
CAAACGCAATCTGCTCTTCCGTGTATCTCGACTTCTTCATGTCCCAGCTCCTTGCCCGCAGGCTTCAAAGGGCCGGAAAACTCTCACTCAGCTTGGATGAAAAAATAGGGAGGACGTCACCGATTGGTGTTCAAGCCCCGCGCGCAGGCGATCACCGAACATGTCGCGGACCGCTTCAACCAGGTGAAGGACAATTGGGCCTTTCTGGTCGAGGAGCATACTTCATCGAAGCGCATGGCGCTGTATCGCCGTCTGTTCGCCGACATCACCGATCTGTTGCGGGTCGATCCGGACCATAAGGAGGCGCAGGCCTATTGGGCGGATATCGACTATCGGCCTGAAAACCTGCCGCCCTTCACCCAGCCCGTCCCGACCAAAGGCGAGCCGCTGTGGGCGTTCCGCCAGCTCGAGGACCTGAAATACGTCCGCCGCTTCGTCGACTGGTGGATCGATCACCGTCAGGTCCCCTATGGCGACTTCGGCGGTGGCATTTCGGACGATACCGACCTGACGCAGCAATGGCCGGGTCTGGCGCTGATGGGGGTCGATCCCGACAAGGTGAACGCCTCGCTGCGCGCGCTGTCCGATGCGGTCTATACCAACGGCATGCGCGTCAATGGCCTGGGCTATATCACCACCGACGAGCTGCACGCCTATGAGGAGGGGCTGAACTCCGACGCCGAACGCCTCTACCTCAACTGGGGCGAGCCCAAGGCGGTCGAGCGGCTGATGGAAACGACGCGCGCCTTGCAGGGCGTGATCCTGAAGAACCCCGCCGGGCACCTGCATTTCGCCTCCAGCTGGTACGGCGGGCGCAAGATGTATCGCGACGCACCCTGGGCGTGGCAGAAGCCCTATGCCTTCACCGTCATGCACGCACCGATCCTGATCGGCCTGTACAACGGCAATCCCGCCGCGCGCGGGCTGGTGACCGGCGTGATCGACGGCTGGATGGCGCACGGCAAGCAGGATGCGAAGGGCGTCTGGAGCTATCCCAACGAAATCCACTGGGACAGCGACGCCGAGCGGGCCGGTGACGGCGGCGGCATCTCGACGCCGTTGCAGAGTGCGTGGAGCGCGTGGCGCTTCACCGGCGATGCCAAATACCTCCGCCCGTTGACGAGCCGCATCGCCAAGTCGGGACCGACTGCGCTGGCCGAAATGAACGAAAATGCCTTCGCCGTCCTGCCCGAAGGCACGAGGTATCGCGACGCCATCGCGGCGGCGGCAAAGGACGATCCGTTCGCGCTTTATACGCGCTGGGATGCGACGGGGGACGTCACCGCACTCGAACGGCTGCATGCCGACGCCATCGCCGACAAGGCGCGGCACGAATATATGTACACCGAAGGCCATTGGTGGTCCGACCGCGTCGAACAGCCCAATGAGATCCTGCAACGCGAACGGCTGGGCGGCATCGCGTTGCGCCGGAACCAGACGTGGCCGGGCAATACGGTATCGTGGCGCTTCGCCGAGCCCGACGCCGCCGGCGACGTCGCGATCCTGATGCCGAACGCGACGCCGGACCACTTCCGCGTCATCGCCTACAACCGCACCGATCGCGTGCAGCGGGCGGAGATGACGACGTGGAACGTCACCGCGGGCCAATGGACGATGCAGCGCGCGACGAGCCGCGACGGCGGCAAGACGCTGATCCCCGATGGCGGCGCGACCACGCTGCCGCTCGAGCGCAGCCTCGGCACCACCGTCGCCTTCGCGCCGCACACCACCACCGTCTATGAGTTCAGGCTCGCCAAGCCGACCGGGCCGGTCGAGCAGCGTCCCGATATCGGCATCGGCCGCGACGACGTGGTGCGCAACGGCCGCGGCCTGACGGTGACCGTCCATAGTCTGGGCGCACAGCCGACCACCGGGGGCACGCTGACCGTACGTGGCGTCGACGGCGCGGTGCTGGCGACGTCGGCGATCCCGCCGCTCGCCGCGCCGACCGATCTGCGCCCCCGCACCGCCACGGTCCGTATCGCCGCCCCGGCCAAGGCGACGAGCGTCGAGATCGCCTTGCCCGGTGACGCCCCCGAAGTGACGCGGCTGAACAACCGGGTGGCGCTGGAGCCCACGCGATGATGCGGCGGCGGCAGGTCCTCGCGGCGCTCGGCACGGGGGCGGCCTCCGCCCTCGCCGCGCCGGTCTTCGCCCGAACGGACGACGACCAGACGATCGGCGCCGCACTCGACACCGCGGCGACGCTGCCGGCAGCGCAGGCGCTGGACCTGCTCGCCCCGCTGTCCGCGGCGGGCGCCAGCACCGGCCGCCGCCTCGACCTGGAGGCCGCCCGCGCCGGCCTTGCGATCGACGTCGCCCTGACGACCGCCAGCGACGCGGCAACGCGCTTTTCGTTGCAGACGCAGCGGGTCGCGGGCAACGACGCGCGGCTGGATATCGTCGCGCGCGACCTCGCCGCCGCCAAAGCCTCGCTGGACGCGCGCGCAATGCGCCTGTTCGACCGGCTGGGTATCGCGGGTGGCACGACGGGTGCCCGGTTCGAGGCGCTGTGGCGCGATCCGCGCTGGCTGTTCGCCGACGATGCCGCCGGGCGCGAGGCGGCGGTGGCGGCGATGCGCGCAACGCTCGCGACGATCCGCCCGCAAATGCCCCGCCTGATCGGCCCGCTGCCCGCCGCCTGCCTGTCGGTCGACGTCCGCCCGCTCGACGCTGCCGAGATCGCCGCGGGCAAGGGCGGCTACCGCATCCTTCCCGCCCCGGGCGTGCAGGGCCTGTACGTCGTCGACCTCAAGGACATCCGCCGCCGCCCACGCTTTTCGCTGCCCAGTGTCGTCGCGCATGAACTTCTGCCCGGCCATATGGCGCAGATGCCGCTTGAGGCGCTCGCCCACCCCCACCCGCTGCGACTCCGCTATGCCGCCGGCTTCAGCGAAGGCTGGGGCGTCTACGCCGAAATGCTGATGGCCGACGCCGGCCTGTTCGGCGATCCGGCGACCATGCTGGGCCACATCCACTGGATGCTGTTCCGGGTGACCCGCGGCCTCGCCGACATCGACCTGCACGTGCGGGGCATCGACACGGACCGCGTCGCCGCCCGGATTCGCGAGAGCCTTGGCGAATCCGTCTATTTTGCCCCCATCGACCGCGACGTGGTCCGGATCGCCAGCGACCCGGGGCTGCGCGCCGCCGATGCGTGGGTGCCCTTGCGCATCACCGCGGCACGCCCGCGCGCGCGCCAGCGCTGGCCGCAATTTCATACGCCCCTGCTCGCCTTCGGCCGGCGCAGGACCGAACAGATCGCGGGATAAACGCCGCAGCGCGCGCGCGTTACAGCGCGCGGAACCGGAAATCGCGGAAGCGCGCATCGCCCGCGCCGGCCGCATACAGCCCCGGCCGCAGCATCAGGAAACCGCCGCGGACATTGTGGTGGTAGCCCGACACCTCCATCCCCCGATCGAACCGCTGCCAGGTCGCGCCGCCGTCTCCCGAGGTGTGGATCGCCACGATATGCCGTGTGTTGGCGATGCGGATCAGCATGCGGCGCCCGTGCGGATTGGCGGGGCGCCCGCGTTCGTTGCCATATTGATGGGTGACGAAGCGCTTTTCGTCGAAGCCGAGCCCGCAATAGAGCTTGTCGTCGTAGAACAGGATCAGCCCCGCAGTACCACCCGGCGCAATCTCCACATCGCACTGGAATTCGTAAGCCTGATCGCCGGCGGTCAACAGCAACGGCGCGGAATCCACAGGCGCCGTGCCGCGCGCCGTCAGATGCAGTGTGCCCGCATCGACGCGCACCCGCGCGTGTTCTTCGGGGCCGGGACGGAAGAAATTCCAATGCGCGCCGAGCGCCAGCGGCCGGGAGAAATCGTCCGACAGCGGCTGCCCGTGCGGACCGCCCTCGCCGCCTTTCGGTTTGGGCAGCGGCTTGGACAGGTCGCCGCCCGTCATGCGGAACCAGCCGTCGGCGGTCCAGCGGACGGGATCGAGCAGCACCTGCCGCCCCAGCGTCCAATACCCGTTCTCATAGCCGTGATACACCGACCACCAGCTGCCGTCCGGCCCCTCGACCAGGCTGGCATGGCCGCGGGACCACCATGTCTCGTCGTTGGAGACGGTGCGGACGACGGGATTGCCCGGATCGTTGACCCAGGGGCCGTGGATCGACCGCGATCGCGCAACGATCACCATATGCCCCGTCGGCGGCCCGGCGGTGCCGCCAACCGCGGTGATCATGTAGAACCAGCCGCCGTGGCGATGGATCTTGGGCCCTTCGGGGCTGAAGCCCTCGACGTCCCAATCGTCGGGATAACGCCAGGGATCGTAGACATGCTCGACCGGTCCGACCGTCGATAGGCCGTCGTCGGCCAGGCGGATGCGGTCGCCGCCGGACAGGAACAGCCAGCGCGAACCGTCCTCGCCCACGGCGTGGCAGGGATCGATGTGATCGTGGAGGCCAAGGCTGATGGGCTCGGACCAGGGGCCATCGATATGATCGGCGTGGATGACGTAGATGTCGTTCCGGGGGCTCGCCTTGACCGGGATATACAGGACATAGCGGCCGTCATGCTTGTCGAGGCTGACCGCCCAGACCGACCCGATGTTGCGGGTCAGCGCTGCCGTCCGCGGACGCCAGTTGACCAGGTCGCGGCTGTGCCAGATCGTCAGCCCCGGATAGCTGTTGAAGCTTGAAAAGGTCATGTAATACTCCGCGCCATCCTTCAGGATCGCGGGATCGGGCCGGTCGCCGCCGATCAGCGGATTGAGGAAACGACCATCGCCAAGGTCGGCGATCCGCTGCCCTTCGTACCCGCGGCGCCACGGCGACGGCCTGGCGGCCGCACCGGCTGCGGCGGCCGGAGGGGTGGGAATCAGCGCGCCGCCACTCGCCAGCGCGGCAAGGCCGAAGGCATCGCGCCGACTATATTCGGTCATGCGGCATCCCGGATCGGGCGGCGAAGCGACACGTCATACCATTGCATGGGCACGCCTTTTTCCGAATAAAGCGACTCCGCATACCGTTACCGGTACACGGAGCCGAAGTCGCCCCCGGGGAGATGGGGGAATGTCAGAAGCTGAAGCGTGCCCCCAGGCGATAGACGCGGCCCGAGCTGCCATATTGCGACACCGCCTCCTGCCCGGAATAGGCGTAGCGATTGCTGGTCTGGTTGGTCAGGTTCAGCCCCTCGGCCGAAATCGACAGCCCCTTCATCAGGTTGATGTTGAGCGAGGCGTCGACGTTGGTCGTCGCCCGGCTGTAGGCGAAGTCGTTGATCAACGGGCTGTCGCAGCCGACGCTTTCGACGCTGCCACGGCCGACGGTGATCAGGCCCGGGCTGCACGATCCCGCGGCCAGCGGATAGGTCGTGCTGTAGCCCGCCCGCTGCGCCAGCGACACGCGGGCGCGGAACCCCTTGGTTTCGTAGAACAAGGTGGCGTTGATCGCGTCCGGCGACACGCCCAGGAACGGTCCCTTCCCCAGCAGCTGCGGCCGGATCGTCACGCCGGTCCCAGACACCGCGCCCGGATCAAGGATGTAGTTCAGCTCCGATTTGATATGCGTGTAGTTGAACAGCACGCCGAAGTTGCGGAACATCCACGGCAGGAACGTGAGGTTCTGCTGGAAGTTGATCTCGATCCCCTTGATGTAACCACCCGGCGCATCGCGATACTGGCGGGCGATGAAGGGATTGTTGTTGTCGAGATAGGCGAGCTGATTGACATTGGTATATTGCGCGCGGATTGCGGCGCGCGTCGCATCATCGACGAATTGCGACAGCGGCGCGGCGAACAGCACCGTCTGCGGGAAATTCTCGACGTCCTTCTTGAACACCGCGACCGAGAACAGGCTGCTGCGCGTGAAATACCATTCGGCGCTGAGGTCGATGTTGGTCGACCGGAACGGCGCGAGCTTGGGGTTGCCGATGGTGAACGACGCACCCTGATTGTCGCCGTTGCTCGGGATCGAGATGGAGGTGATCGTGGGGGACAGATTGCCCAGCAACGGGCGCGCCATCACCTTCGACGCGCCGATCCGCAGGATGAGGTTGTGGACGATCTCGTAATTGAGGTTCATCGACGGCAGCCAGTCGGTGTAGCTGTTCCGCCCGATGATCGGACGCCCGGCCTGCGACGTCCCGGTCGACGTCACATCGGTGAAGGCGACGCGCGTGCCCGCATTGCCGCGCAGCGATCGGCCGAAGATCTCCGTGTTGAAGTCGAACTGGAGGTAGAGCCCCTTGTCATATTCGTCGACGCCATAGCTCGCCGACCCGCCGTTGCGCTTGGTGGTCAGGCGCCAGTCGCCATATTTGTTGATGCAGTCGCACTGGAAGCCGAGCAGGTCGTTGAACTTGGCCAGGTCGGGCACGAGGAAGCGCGACACGGTGCCGGCCGGCGTCTGCAAGCCCTGGCCGAACGACACGATCTTGCTGTTCGCTGCGGTGGTCGACCCCGCCTCCAGCAGCGTCGGGTTGAGCGTATCCAGGTTGCGCTCGCCCTGCGACGTCTCGAAGCCGAAGCGGCGCAGCGTACCACCAAAGCCGATGTTGAACTGGTCGTTGATCCGCCAGTCGAAATCGGCGCGCATCGCCTGATAGGTGTTGCTGACGTAGCGTTCGTAGTGACGGATCGCCGAAAAGCCCTTCACCGTCGTCCAGTTCGCCGGATTGGCGACGTCGAACCCGAAGTCGAGCAACGGCATGTCGCCGTGGGCCCGATCATCGTAGACGAAGTTCTGGGGCGAATCCATGCGGTTGAATTCGACAAGCAGCCCGGTGCTGTAGTTCACCGACTTCGACCGGCCATAGATGGCAGTCATCTTGAAATTGTCGGTGAATTCCTGATCCAGGCGGAACGTGCCCTGCCAGAACTTGGTCGTATATTCCGAATAATCGACCGCCGATCGCATGTCGACGTTCCGCAGCACCAGGTAATCGGCCAGCCCGTTCGTCACGTTCGCGTCGAGGACATCGACGCTCGGCCGACCGATCAGCTGGCCGCGATAGGCCAGGCCGTTGCTCGACGGAATATACCCGACCGAATTGGGGTTGTTGTAATAGTCATACGGGTCGAGGTTATTAGGGTTGGTGAAGAAGATATTGGCATTGCTCGGGTTGGTCGCGCCCGGCACCACCGCCGCGGTGCCGAGGACCGAGGATACCAACTGCCCTTGCGCGTTGAGCGCCGTGGCGAACGCCGGCTTCGTTCCGTACAGCGACTGGCCGCAATCCTGCGACACGGCGATGTCGCTGCCTGCCGCCGGCGTGCAAAGCCCCGGATAGGCCGCGCGTGCCGCCGCCGGCGTCAGCCGCCCCGCCGCCGTATTGTAGGCGGCGCTGGTGTTGTTGCGATTGAGCCCGACCGGCGAGAGCTGGTCGTTTTCGCTGCTGTTGTGGAAGCGCGAATAGAGCCCGTCGATCGAGATGCGCGTCTTGTCGGTCACGTCCCATTGATAGGCCGCGGTCAGGCCCAGACGCTGGTTGCGCACGACCTGATGCGTCAGCGACGGCAGAGCAGGAATCCGCACCGTCGAATCGTCGAACCGGCCCGGCGTATTGTACGGCGCGCCCGGATAGAGCTTGGCATAGGCCGTCGGGTCCGATCCCGTCTGGAAGGCCGTCGCATCGGGATTGGCATAATTGATCGCGCCGACCGGCGCCGAAAAGCCGGCGCGCTGCGGCGTGCCTTCGCCGACGAACTGGCTGCTGCGGTACAGATAGTCCGAGGCGCCGACGCCGCGGTTATACTGGTCGATGATATTGTCGGTTCTATTGTACGCGCCCGAGACGAGCAGCCCCATCCTCTTGTCCGCCCCGAAGCGGAAGGAGGCGAGCCCGGCGAGGCGCGGATTGGCCTTTTTGCTGTTCTCGTTATAGCTGGCGGTCGCCGACCCGCCGATGCGCGTTCCCTTGAAATCGAAGGGTTTGCCCGTCTCCAGATCGATCGTCGCACCGAGCGAGCCTTCGTCGGTTTCCGCCGACGCGGTTTTCTGCACCTTCAGCGCGCTGAACAATTCGGAGGCGAAGGTCGAATAATCGAAGCTGCGGCTGCGATTGGGGCTGGTGCCCGAATCGTTCGATCCCGCCGTGGACAGCGCCTCGATGCCGTTGAGGCGCGTGCGGTTGAAATCGCCGCCCAGGCCGCGAACGGTGATGCCGCGCCCTTCGCCATTGTCGCGATCGATCGACACGCCGGGCAGGCGCTGGAGCGATTCCGCCAGATTGGCGTCCGGAAAATCGGCGATGTCCTGCGCGGTGATCGCATCGATCTGCACGTCCGAATAGCGCTTCTGGTTGAGCGAATTCTGGATCGACCCGCGAAAGCCGGTGACGACGATATCCTGGGTCGGATCGAAATTGTCGGCGTGCGCGCCCTTCTGGCCATCGACGATCGACGGCGTGTGCGTGGCCTTCGCCGCGGTGTCGTGAGCGCTTGACGCTTTGCCGTCGGCGTGGGTCGGCGCGGGGGTGCCGCTGCTCGCGACCGGACCGGCCTGTTGCGCCGGAGCGATCGGAGTGGCCTGTCCCTGCGCCGATCCGGCGAACAGGCTGGCAAGCGACAGCGCGCCGAGCGACGCCCCGAGCTTGAGGAAGGGCATGGTCGAACAGGTCATCATCTTCTCCCAGGATATGGCCGGTGACCTCATGGGACCCGGCCTTGTCGACGTGCGTGCCGCGCGGGGTCTATGCCCCGTCGCCGGTCAGATCGTTGCGTGAGGGGCTCGCCGTGCGGGCAGCGCCGCGATGGCGATTCGCACCCGCTCGATGCAGGCGGCAGACCGGTTCACCGCAGCAAAAAACCCTTTGTTACCGGTGTCATAGCAAGTTGTTCGGGCGCTGAAGGAGGCCGGTGACAGTGTAGAAACCGGTGCCACCGCCGCTGTAACTATCGGCCTGCGCCAGAGAGGGCGTGACAACTCAAGTCGTTGTAAATGCGTCATACTATCTGTCATTGCCCCCTCCTTGCCAGCGGTCCCGTTGAACTCTGGTGGCAGCCTTAAAGCTATTCGATTCGAAGAAAGTCGCAAGCGTTTATTGTCACCGGTGTCATTGGCTGGCACGATGGTCTTCACAGATACGAATGGTGGAGAGGATCACGCGATGAAACGCTTTGTTCTGGCGTGTATATTGGCCACATCCGTGGCACCGGCAGCCGCCACGGTGATCGGGCATATGGCGCCGCCCCCGTCCCTGACCGTCGATCGATTGGCAGGCTTACCGCCAGCACAGCGGAGCGCCTGGGCGGACTATATCGCGCGCTCGACCGCCGCGATGGCGCGCGACAAGGCGGCGCTGGCCGCCGAGCGGCAGGGCCTCGCCACGATTCCGACGCCGCCGCCCGAAGGCAAGATCAAGACGATGCCGCTCGATCGCGACCCGGCCTGGTATGCCGGCGACGCCGCCCGCGCGATCGCGGACAATATCGTCAGCTTCCAGACGCCCACCGGCGGCTGGGGCAAGAACCAGGACCGCAGCGCGCCGGCCCGCATCCGTGGCCAGATGTACATCCCCTTCGACAGCAAGGCCGGCGCGCATGCGGCCGCCGATCTCGCGGGCGGCTGGGGATTCGTGGGCACGATCGACAACGATGCGACGACGACCGAACTCGCCTTTCTGGCGCGCGCGCAGGCCGGGCGGCCGGGCGCCGACGGCGGGCGCTATCGCACCGCCTTCGTCCAGGGCATCCGCTATCTGTTGCAGGCGCAGCAGCCGTCGGGCGGCTGGCCGCAGGTCTATCCGTTGCAGGGCGGCTATCACGACGCGCTGACGCTGAACGACGATGCGATGCTGCGGGCGACTGCGCTGCTGCAGCGTGTCGCCGCCGGGACCGGCGACTATGGCTTCGTGCCCCCCGCGCTGCGCACCGCCGCGCGAGAGGCCGCGGCGCGCGCGGTCGCGACGCTGCTTGCGACGCAGGTGGTCGTGGACGGCGGGCGCACGATCTGGGCGCAGCAATACGACCCGCTCACGCTCCGCCCGGTCGGCGCCCGCAATTTTGAACCGATCGCACTCGCCACGGCCGAAAGCGCCGCGGTGCTGCGCTTTCTGATGGCGGAACCCGATCCGTCGCCGGCAATGCGCGCGGCGATCACCGCCGGTGCCGCCTGGTTCGCCGCCCATGGCATCGAAAACCATGCGTGGACGGATGCCACCGCGCCGGGCGGCAGGCGATTGATCAAGCAGCCCGGCGCGAAGACGTTATGGGCGCGCTTCTATGACCCGGCCACCGAACGCCCGGTCTTCGGCGACCGCGACCGGTCGATCCACGACGACGTCAACGCCATCAGCCTGGAACGCCGAAACGGCTATGCCTGGTTCAACGCCACCGGCGCGAACGTCGCCGCCGCCTATGCGAAATGGCGTCGCCGCTATGGCGGCTGAGCGCGAGCGCTGGTTGGGGTGCTTGCCATACAAGGCGCCCCGTCCGAGCGACGCTATGTTTGGCCCATTCGATAAAGTGATGGCCTGCCCCGCTCTTCCCCGCTGACGCGCAAGGTTCCACCCTGTCCTGCACGGCCGGCGTGATCGGCAACGGGAGAGGTGCATGTCGATCGACACGGCAGACACGATGGTGCGCAGACCACCGCCACAGGCGCGCCCGGCAGCAGGCCAGGAACAGCCTCGCGCCGGCCGCCGATGGTCCGCCATCATCATCGGCACGGGCTTTGCCGGCATCGGCATGGCGGCGGGGCTGAAGCGCCATGGCGTCGAGGACTTCGTCGTGCTGGAAAAGGCGGACACCGTGGGCGGGGTCTGGCGCGACAACACCTATCCCGGCGCGGCCTGCGATGTCCCGTCGCACCTCTATTCCTTTTCCTTCGCCCCCAATCCCGACTGGACGCGGGCCTTTGCCACCCAGGCCGAGATCCACGCCTATCTCGAACGCTGCGCCGACGATCTGGACGTGCGCCGCCATGTCCGGTTCGGGACGGAGGTGCTGGGCGCGGACTTCGATGAGGCCGAGGCGTGCTGGACCGTGCGGACCGCGGATGGCGGCGTCTTCACTGCCGACCTGCTGATCAGCGCCGTCGGGCAATTGAGCCGCCCCGCCATACCCGTGCTAAAGGGGCAGGAGGATCTGCGCATCCCCGCCTTCCATTCCGCGCATTGGGATCACACCATCCCCCTGGCGGGCAAACGGATCGGAGTGATCGGCACCGGCGCCTCGGCCATCCAGTTCGTGCCGAAGATCGCCGCCGATGCGGGCAAGGTCAGCGTCTTCCAGCGCTCCGCCGCCTACATCATGCCGAAGCCCGATCGTCCGTACACGGAGCGGGAGAAACGCCGGTTTCGCGCGGTGCCGTCGGCGATGCGGCTGCACCGGCTGGGCATCTACCTGCGCTATGAGTCGCGCGCACTGGCGTTCACGCGGTTCAAGGGGTTGATGGAGATCGCCGCCGCGCGGCCGTTCCGCCGGATGCTCGCGCGGGAGGTGGCGGACCCGCTGACGCGTGACAAGCTGAGGCCCGACTATCCGGTAGGATGCAAGCGGTTGCTCCTCTCAGACGACTATCTCGCGACGATGGCGCGACCCAATGTCGATCTGGTCACCGATCGCATCGCTCGCCTGACCGCCACCGGCGTCGAGACGGTCGATGGACGATCGCACGATGTCGACGTGCTGATCTACGGCACCGGCTTCGCCGCGACCGAATTCCTGTCGCCGATGACGATCCGGGGCCGGCAGGGCATCGCGCTGAACGATGCCTGGCGCGACGGCGCCAGCGCCTATCTGGGCATGGCGGTGCCCGGCTTCCCCAATTTTTTCATGCTCTATGGCCCCAACACCAATCTGGGCCACAACTCGATCGTCTACATGATCGAATCGCAGATCGCGCATGTCCTGCGGTGCCGCATGCGCGTGCAGGCCACCGGCGCTGAAACGATCGAGGTCGCGGACGATGCATTCCGGCGCCACGACAGCCATGTGCAGGATCGGCTCGCGCGCACCGTCTGGGCGGGGTGCACGAGTTGGTACGTCGATGCGCGCGGGCGCAACACGACCAACTGGCCGGGCTTTACCCTGTCGTATCGCGCGCTGACGCGGCGCCGCAGCCTTGATGCCTATACGTTCCAGAGCCGGTCGGCCCGGTCGGGCGCGGTGACCCTGTTGCCGCCGTCGGGGATCGTCGAGCGGGCGACGGCGCAGTCGCTCCGTCTGTTCCTGCAAATTGCGTTTCGGCCGCTGATCGGCCCGCCCTTCCCCGTCGCGATCCAGCGTGGCGTCGTGGCACTGCTGTCGGGCTTGATGCCGGGCGTGAAGGGGGTGACGCGACGCAGCGCAGACGTGAACGGTTTGCGGATCGAGGTGATCGCCCCGCGCGAGCGGAGCGCAATGCAATGAGCGCGCGGCACGCGGGTGCGATCCTGTACCTCCACGGCGGCGCTTTCTGCCTCGGCAACGCGCGGTCGCACCGCTCCGTCACGACGCGACTGGCGGCAGCGGCGGGACTGCCGGTCTGGGTGCCCGAATATCGGCTTGCACCGGAACACCCCCATCCCGCCGGGCTGCAGGACGCGCGATCCTGCTGGCGGGCGATGCGGGATGCCGGTTACCCGGCCGAACGGATTGTCGTTGCCGGCGATTCCGCGGGGGGCGGCCTCGCACTGGCGCTCACCCTGTCGCTGCGCGACGACGGGGAAAACCTTCCCGCCGGCTTGGCGCTGCTGTCGCCGGTGACCGATCCGAGCCTGTCGGGATCGGTGCCGGGCAACGGCTCTGGTGTCGCCGATCCGATGATCCGGCGCGGATGGCTGCGACAGGCGCTGGGCTGGTATCGCCTGCCCGCCAACGATACCACCGGCCGACCGTTGCGGACCCCGCTGACGGGTCTTCCCCCCATGCTGATCCAGGCGGGCGATCAGGAAATCCTGCTGTCGGATGCCGTCCGGCTGGCAGCCCATGCGCGCCGATGCGGTGTCGAGACCCGGCTCGAAATCCATGCGCAGCGGTGGCATGTCTTCCACCTTCAGGCGGCATATCTCCGATCCGCCCGCCGGGCGCTGCGCACCGTCGCGGAATTTGCACGCGCGCGCGTCACGCCCACCATCGACCCCGGCGATTCCGCGGTCTGTCACCGGGCTCTTGCCGAGGAGCGGGCATCATGAGCCGTCGCGGCGTCATCATTACCGGCGCGGCGCGCGGCATCGGCCGCGCGACCGCAGAGCTGTTCGCCGGGCAGGGCTGGACGGTCGGCGTTGCCGATATCGACGCGGCGGAATGTGCCGTCGTGGCCGCGGCACTGGGCGGGCGGGCGATCGCGCTTCACCTCGATGTGGCCGACCAGACGGCCTGGATCGCGGCGCTCCGTCGATTCGTGGCCCATGCCGGCGGCCTCGATCTGCTCGTGAACAATGCCGGTATCCTGATCTCGGGTCCCTTCGAGGACCAGCCCGTCGAACGTCACCTGTCGGTCATCGGGATCAACGTCATCGGCACGATCCTGGGGTGCCATAGCGCCCGCCCCTATCTGGCGGGCCGGCCCGGCGCCTGCATCGTCAACATGTCGTCCGCATCGGCGATCTACGGCCAGCCTGAACTCGCCACCTATTCGGCCAGCAAGTTCGCGATCCGGGGGCTGACCGAGGCCCTCAACATCGAATGGCAATCGGACGGTATCCGCGTCGTCGATGTCATGCCGTTGTTCGTCCGCACCGACATGGTTCAGGGGATGACCGCGCGCAGCTTCGACCGCATGGGTGCCAGGCTGACGCCGTCCGACGTCGCACGCACCGTCCATGCGGCGGCTACGGCCAAGGGCAATCCGGGCAAGGTGCATTGGCCTGTGGGCAGGATGACGGGCCTGATGCGTCGGCTCGTGGACATAGCGCCCGACCGGCTGGTCCGCAGGATGATGAGCCAGACAAGCTAACGATCCCACGAAGGACAGGACGGCCCCACCGCAAGAGCGTGCATCGAGAGGAGCAGGATATGATCGAGACGGCAGACTATATCGTGGTGGGAGCAGGCCCCGGCGGTTGCGCGGTCGCCGCGCGCCTTGCCGCCGCCCGTCCCGACCGCACGGTCGCGCTGCTGGAAACCGGACCGGCACGCGCGTCCATACTCTCCGATATCCCGCTCGGCATTGCGGGCCTCGTCGCCTTTCGAGGCCGCCACAATTATGCCTATCAGACCGAACCGCAGCCTGCGCTCGGCGGACGGCGTGGCTATCAGCCCCGCGGGCGCGGCCTTGGGGGATCGAGCCTCATCAATGCGATGATCTACATCCGGGGACAGCCGCAGGATTTCGACGGCTGGGCCGCCGAGGGGTGTTCGGGATGGGGATGGCATGATGTCCTCCCCTATTTCCGACGCGCCGAAGACAATGCCCGCGGCGCCGATGCGCTCCATGGCGCGGGCGGGCCGCTGCGCGTCGAGGATCTGCGCGAGCCCAATCCCGCGACCGCGGCCTTTATCGAAGCCGCGCGTCAATGCGGCTATTCGCATAACGGCGACTTCAACGGCCCCGAGCAGGAAGGCATCGGCGCGTATCAGGTCTTTCAGAAGGCCGGACGCCGATTCAACGCCGCCGCCGCCTATCTGGGTATGGTGGCCGGCCAGCAGAACCTGGTCGTCATTGCCGATGCGCTCTGCACCGGCATCACGTTCGACGGCCTGCGCGCGGCCGGCGTCCGCTATCGGCGCGGCGGCGCGGAGCATCGACTTGCCGCGCGGCAGGAGGTCATCCTCGCCGCGGGGGCATTCGGCACGCCGCAACTGCTGATGACGTCCGGCGTCGGCCCGGCGGGCGAACTGGCGCGCCACGGCATTCCCGTCGTCCACGACCTCATGGGGGTCGGCCAGAACCTGCAAGATCATATCGACTATACGATCAGCGCGCGTTCGGCCGCGTCCGGGCTGTTCGGCGTCAGCGGTGCCACCGCGATCGGCGGCCTACGCGGCCTGTATCCCTGGATGCGCAAGGGCCGCGGCATGCTGACCACCAATGTCGCCGAAGCGGGCGGATTCGTGAAAAGCGATCCGGGCCTGTCCCGCCCCGACCTTCAGCTTCATTTCTGCCTGGGGGTCGTCGACGACCACAATCGCAAGATCCACCTCGGTCGCGGCTATTCGCTCCACGTCTGCGCGCTACGCCCCTACAGCCGCGGCGAGCTACGGCTGCGCAGCGCCGACATGCGCGATGCCCCGGTCATCGATCCCCGCTTTCTGTCCGATCCGCGCGACATGGATACGCTGCTGGCGGGCGCGCGCATTTCGCAGAAGATCATCGCGGCCCCCGCCCTCGCCCGGCTGAAGGGGCGCCCGATCTACGGCACCGGCCAGGACGACGACGACACGTTGCGCCAGCTCATTCGCGACCATGCCGATACGATCTATCACCCCGTCGGCACGTGCCGCATGGGCAGCGATGCCACCTCCGTCGTCGATCCGCAGCTACGTGTGCGCGGCGTCGCCGGGCTGCGCATCGCGGACGCCTCGATCATGCCCCATCTCGTCAGCGGCAATACGCAGGCGCCGACTGCGATGATCGGCGAAAAGGCAGCAGACCTGATCCTCGGCTCGAACGCCTATGCGGCGGACCATCGGTCAGTCGCCTGAGGTCTCTCCTCCCAACGCCTGCCGACGGTAGGCGCTGGGCGCCACGCCTGTCCATCGCTTGAACGCCTGCGAAAAGCTCGACAAGTCGCTAAAGCCCAACTCCGCGGCAATGTCGCCGATCGACAGGCGGTTGGCCGCCAACAGGGTTTCCGCCCGTGCGCGCCGACTTTCGGCGGACAACGCGCGGAAGGACGTGCCCTCCGCCTTCAGCCGGCGCTTGAGCGTCCGCTCGCTGACGTTGGTCATCCGCGCGAGTTCCGTCAGCCGGACCGGCGCGCTCGCCGGCGCAGCGTTGCGATAGTGGGATGCAAATCCGGCGATCGGCGTGCTGGCAGGCTGCCGGTCCAGCTGATGCCGACACAGGGTCTGGCACATCGCGGCGGTCGCGGCATTGGCTTGCGGCAGCGGTCGTTCCAGAAACACGCGGTCGAAGACGATCCGATTGCACCCCGCGCCCAGTTCCACCTCGGCACCCAGGATGTCGGGCAGCGCTGCCGTGTCCTCGCACGATCGCGACATCGCCAAGGTGAAGCGCTTGAGGACAAAGTCCGGCCCCATGACCTCGCGCTGCAGTAGCGAGGCCGCGGCCATGTCCCGTGCGATCAGGAAAGCCTCCAGATTGGCCGGCAGGCCCGGTTCGCCGAAGACCAATGCGGCGTGCTGCGCGGTTTCCTCATAGTCGATCGTCGTAAAGGCGTGGGTCAGCGGCAGCGACCGCAAGGCGAATTGCATCGCGTCCCGGCCGGTCGCGCTGCTGATCAGGGCCAACCCCCAGATGCCATAGGTCGCGAAATGGAAGCTCAGCCCCATGTCCAATCCCAGGCGCACGGGATCGCCAAGGCGCTGGACGATATTGGCGATGACGCGCAATTCCTGGGTGGCCGCCACGTCCGCGTTCGGCTGGCGGAGCTGCGCCTGCGTGATCCCGCTCTCCGCAAGCGTATCGCTCAGCGACATGCTATGCCGTCTCGCGAAATCGATCAGCACCAGGATACCGCCCAATCCGCGCGAAAATGCCCAATGTCGCATCACATCTCTCGCACCCCCGCCCGCACGCCGCGATCCACCGCGTTGCGTGACACATCCTATGGCCTGCAGGCCGCAAAAGGGAGCCTGGGCGATGACAGATAGATTCGCAAAACCCCACATTAGGCTTTCACGAAAACCGAGGATGATATGTGGGTTCAAGGTTGGGCCGCCCATCCGACCTGGACGAACCCATTAAGCCTTAAGATGTATTTGGAGATGTGGCGGAGCGGGAGGGATTCGAACCCTCGATACGCTTTTGGCGTATACTCACTTTCCAGGCGAGCGCCTTCGACCACTCGGCCACCGCTCCGCATGTCCTGGAAGGGGGCGCCTAGCCTGTCCGTCGGCGCGCTGCAAGTGATTGCGCGTGGCCGTAGGTTACGTCAGTCTGGCGCCATGATCCTGAGCCTGCTTCTCGCCGCCGCGCCGCTTCAGGCAACGCCCCCCGCCCCAGCCGTAACGCCCGCCGATCCGATCGAGGCCGATTGGCGGACGATCCCCGACGACGAGTTGCTGGTGATGACGCTCGCTAGCGGCAAGCAGGTCGTCATTCGGCTCGCGCCGCGGTTCGCACCCGCGCATGTCGGCAATATCCGCACGCTGGCGCACGCGCGCTGGTGGGACGACGCCAGCGTCTATCGCGTGCAGGAAAATTGGGTCGCCCAATGGGGCGATGCGACTGAAAAGAAGCCGCTGCCCGGCGGCGTGACCGACCGGCCGGCGCCCGAGTTCGAAATTGCTGCGTTCGACCCCGCGGTGCGGATGACGCGCGCCGATCCTTATTCGACCGCCTCCGGGATCACCGCGGACGGCTGGCCGGTTGCGACCAACGGGCGGCAGGCGTGGCTGACGCATTGCTATGGCATGGTCGGCGTCGCACGCGATGCGTTGCCGAGCACGGGATCGGGCGCTGAGTTGTTCACCCCGATCGGCCAGTCGGCGCGGCGGCTGGACCGCAACTATACCGTCGTCGGGCGGATCGTGGAGGGCATGGGCTATCTGTCCGGCCTGCCGCGCAGCGATGCGCCGATGGGGGTCTATGCGACACCGGGCGAGCGCACCGGCATCGTGTCGGTACGGCTGGCGAGCGACATGCCGGCCGCCGAACGGCCGCACTTCCAATATCGCGCGGCGGACAATCCCCGCTTCGCCGCAGCGGTCGCCCGGCGCGAGAACCCCGACGCGCCGATGGTCAGCCTCGGCGGGGCAGCGGTATGCGACGTCCTGCCGGCGGTGCGGCGGCGGCCGTAAGGCTGGGCGCGTTAGGCGCGACGCGACGCGCGCTGGGCCGTTACCGGGAGATCCCAGCCTTCGCTGGGATAACGTTCGTGTGGTTCGGCAGGGCGACCCGCTCCTGCCAATACGTCACATCAAGCCCGGGGGCGATTGCCGCCCCCAGGATCAGTTCGCCGCGACCCAGGTCGCGACCTCGCCAGCAACCCGATTGGCGGCGTTGCTGAGCGCGGGCCCGGCATTGGCCGCATCGATCGCGCCGATCGGGACGTGCGCCTCGAACCGGCGCTTGACGACATTGTCCCTGCCCGCCGGCGTCAGCGCCGCGTCATAGACCACCACCGCCTCACGCCGGGTCGCGTCGAGGCCGAAGCGACGCAGTTCGCCCGCCAGCGTCGCGGAGGGATCGGCGATCGACTGGACCGACGACAGCACGACCATGTTGGTGCGCGCGGTGACGGTGTCCGCCAGCAACCGGGCGAACAGGCGCGCGGGCGGCTCCGCCCATTGCGCGTTCTTGACATAGGCGAGGCTGGTCGGCGTTTCTTCGACCGGCACGCGCGTCACCGCGATCGCGGCGGGCGTCGTCGGCACCTGGATCACGATCGAACGGGCGTTCGCCGAATTCTCGACCTTCCCGACCGCCGGCATCGCCGCCTCCTCCAGCGTCAACAGCGAGGGCGGCGGCTTGGCACCGAAGCTGATGCAGCCGGCGAGCGGCAGGGCCGCGGCGAGAAGGAGAAGTCTGGTCTTCATGATCTCACTTGCCCTTGTAATCGGGGAGCTTCTGCTGGCCGATCAGCGATCCTGCCCCACCCTGATCGACCTTGTCGGCGATCGAGGACAGCGCGGTCGCGGTAACGCGCAGGTCGCGTACCAGACGGTTGGCTTCCGGAATCGTCTGCTTCGAGAAGGTCTGCAGGCCCGGCCGCGCATCCTGGATCGCCGAGTTGAGCGTCTCTGCGCTCTGCTTGGCCGCTGCGATCGTCTGGTTGAGGTTGGCGAGCGTCGGCTTGACGTCCTCCGCCAGCACGCCGTTCGTCGTATCGGCGAGCTTGCCGATCGACTGCGCGGCATCGCCCGCCTGCTGGATCGCGATGCGGGTCTGCGCCAGCGTCGCCGCAATCTCCGGCCCGCGATCGGCGAGCGCGTCGGTCAGGCGGTTGGTATTGTCGAGGATGCCGGCGATCGACGCCTGATTGCGATCGGTGAGCAGGCCGGTCAGCCGCTCGGTCAGCGTCGATAGGCGCTCGAGCAGCTGCGGCGCGCTGTTCAGGATCGCGCCGATGCCGCCCTGCTTGGTCGGGATCACGGGCACGCCATAGGGGCATTGCGTCGGATCGGGCCGTTCCGGGCAGACGATCGGCGGCGCGCCCTTGCGTGCGCCGTCCAGCGCGACGGTGCTGGTCCCGGTGAAGCTGCCCTGGATCGTCGCGGTCGTGCCCTGCAGGATCGGCGTATCCTCGTTGAGCGACACGCGCACGCGCACGAACTGGGGATCGGGCTTCCACAGCGCGATCTTCTTCACCTGCCCCGTCGGCACGCCCGAATAGGTGACGGTCGATCCCGTCGCCAATCCGTCGACGGATTGCTTGAAGAAGATGTCGTATTCGTGCGTCTTCGCGCCGCCAAGGCGGGCGATCCAGACGGTGAAGATCGCCAGCACGGCGAGCAGGATCAGCACGACCGCGCCGACGATCACATGGTTGGAACGGGTTTCCATCAGTCGCTTCTCGCCTGTTCGGCCGGTTCGGTCGCTGCGGCGGGACTTGCCGCGAGTTGGTTGGTCTTCACGTCGGTGGGGTGATCGCGCGCATTCGCCTCTTGCGTGGCGATAGCGGCGCGGCCGCGCGGGCCCTTGAAATATTCCTGGATCCAGGGGTGATCGAGCGCGAGCAGCTCGTCGATCGTGCCGACCGCGATCACCTTCTTGTCCGCCAGCACCGCAACGCGGTCGCAGATCGCGTACAGCGTATCGAGATCGTGGGTGATCAGGAACACGGTCAGCCCCAGCGTCTTCTGGAGCGATTGGGTGAGGTCGTCGAACGCCGCAGCGCCGATCGGGTCGAGGCCCGCCGTCGGTTCGTCGAGGAACAGCAGTTCGGGATCGAGCGCCAGCGCGCGCGCAAGGCCGGCGCGCTTCTTCATGCCACCCGACAGTTCGGCCGGATATTTGGGCCCGGCATCGGGCTTCAGGCCGGTCATCACGACCTTGTACGTGGCGATTTCCGCCATCAGCGCGGGGTTCAGGTCGCGATAGAATTCGCGCAGCGGCACCTGGACGTTCTCGGCGACCGTCAGCGTGGAGAAGAGCGCGCCGCCCTGGAACAGCACGCCCCAGCGCTTGCGGATGTTGGTGGCCTCGGTTTCCTCGCGGCCGATCGTCGGTTCGCCGAAGACGGTGATCTCGCCCTCGACCGGCGTCTGCAGGCCGATGATCGAGCGCATCAGCACCGACTTGCCGGTGCCCGATCCGCCGACGACGCCCAGAATCTCGCCGCGCCGCACGTCGAGGTCGAGCCCGTCGTGGATCACCGAATCGCCGAAGGCATTCTTCAGGCCGCGGACCTGGATGACGTGCTCGCCGTCATCGCCGGGGGCGGTGTTGCGCTGCGCCATCAGTTCCACCCCACCCAGGTGAAGAACACCGCGAAGAAGGCGTCGAGCACGATGACGAGGAAGATCGCCTGCACCACCGCCGACGTGGTGCGCAGGCCGACCTGCTCCGCGTCCGATTCGACCAGCATGCCCTGGAAGCAGCCCGCGATCGCGATGATCGCCCCAAAGACCGGCGCCTTGATCAGGCCGATATACAGATCGGTGATCGGCACGACTTCGCGGATGCGTTGGATGAACGTGACCGGCGGAATGTCGAGCGACGCCCAGGCCAGCAGGCAGCCGCCGATGATCGCGATCAGCGACGAATAGAAGCCGAGCAGCGGCATCAGCAGCACCGCCGCGATCGTGCGCGGCAGCACCAGCGCCTCCATCGGCGAGACGCCGATCGTGCGCATCGCGTCGATCTCTTCGGTCAGCTTCATGGTGCCGAGCTGCGCCGCGAAGGCGGAGCCCGAGCGACCCGCCACCATGATCGCGGTCATCAGCACGCCGAGTTCCCGCAAGGTCAGGCGTCCGACGAGGTTGATCGTGAACACCTCCGCGCCGAATTGCCGGAGCTGCACCGCGCCCTGTTGCGCGATGACGATGCCGATCAGGAAACTCATCAGCCCGACGATCGCCAGCGCCTGCACGCCGACCACTTCGAATCGGTGAACCGTCGCGTTGAAGCGGAAGCGGCTGGGGTGGCGCACGACGTTGACGAACGCGATCGTCGTCGCGCCCAGGAAGCCAAGCAGGCCGTACAGCGTGCGGAAGGTAATGACGACCGCATCGCCCATCTCGCCCAGCAGGCGGACAAAGGCGTTGGACGGGCGCTGCGGCAACGCAACGGGCTGGTCCGCGGCGACGACATGGTCGAGCAGGTAACGCCCACCCTCGTCCAGGCCGTCGATTTTGGCGTCATGACGGGCGGCAAAGCGGTGGATCACCCAGGCGCCGACCGTATCGATCCGCCCGACATCGCTGAGATCGATGCGAGAAACCGGCCCCGCGACGCCATCGAGGCGTTCGGGCAGCGTACCGATGGTACGCAGCAGCAGATCGCCGGAAAAGCGCAGCGTTCCGCCGCTATCCTGCTGGAAGTCCGGTGAGCCGCTCATCGCCATGGCTTGTGCGGCAAGTTGCCCTAAACGGCAAGGCGTTTCGAAGGTGCGACGGCCCACGGCGGGACGGTCGGTGTGTTCAGGTCAGGTTCGATCGGTCACGACGCGGGCGACAGGCTGCCCAAGTCAGAGCAAAACGTCGACGCTATGGATGACGAGGCCGACGAGCCCGCCGACCAGCGTCCCGTTGATGCGGATATATTGCAGGTCGCGGCCGACGGCGTTTTCCAACCGGCTGGTGATCGTGCGGGTATCCCAGCCGCGGACGGTTTGCGACACGAGTGCGACGATGCCCTCGCCATAATCCGCGGCGATGCCCACGACGGTACGGCGGACGAAGCGATTGATCGTGCGGGCGAGGCGCGGATCGCTGGTCAGCGTTTGCCCGAGCTGGCGTAGCAGGTCGCCGATCTGGCCCTGCATCGCGCCTTCGGGGTCGCGGGCGATGCGCAACAGGCCGGCACGCGCCGATTCCCACAGACCGTCCATCCAGCGCTGCATCGCGGGATTGGCGATCAGCTCGACCTTCATCGCCTCCACTTTCGCTTGCGTCTCGGGGTCGAATTGCAGGTCCCAGGCGAGACGATCCAGCCCTTCCTCGACCTTCAGGCGCAGCGGATGCTGCGGGTCTTCGGCCATGTCGACGATCAGCCGGTCGAGACCGTCGATCAATTTGTCCGCAACGGTTTCGTCGAGCCCCGTCCAGCGCAGGATCGATCCCGCGCGGTCATGCACCATCTGGCGGATCAGATGTTCGTTGGCGGCCAGCGCCTTGGCACTCCAGCGGATCGCGCCGTCGAGCAGCGGGGCATGGCGATTGTCGGCGACCGTGGCGGTGAGGATGCGACCGAGGATCGGCGACACGTCGGTCTCGCGCAGTCGCGCGGCGATTCCCGCCTTCACCATGCCACCCAGCCGCTGCGGATCGAGGCCGTCGAGCACCTGCGCCACCAGCTTCGATGCACCCTGGCGGAACCGCCCCCCTGCCCCTTCCGGCGGATCGGTCAGCCAACGGGCGATCGCTGTCGCGACATCGACGCGGCGCATCTGGCGGGCGATAATGGCGGGCAACAGGAAGTTGGTGCGCAGGAAGGTCGCGAGCGTATCGCCGATCCGATCCTTGTTGCGCGGAACGATCGCGGTATGCGGGATCGGCAGCCCCAGCGGGTGGCGGAACAGCGCGGTCACGGCAAACCAGTCGGCCAGGCCGCCGACCATCGCCGCCTCGCTGAACGCCTGCACGAAGCCCGCCAAGGGGTAGAGGGGCGCATAATGCCGGCTGACGAGGAAGATCGCAGCCATCGCCAACAGCAATCCACCCGCGATCCGCCGCATCCTGACGAGGGCTGGCGGGGCCGCCTCGCCGGCGCGGATACGGGGAACGGACGTCATCGGCGAAACAATCCCCGAAAGCCGGGGAAGTTCAAGAGGCGTGATGGATGCGGGATGCGGTGGTCATCACGTCATCTGTCGTCCGACGTCATTGCCGCTGCCCTGCCCCCTCCAAAGCCCCCTTCTCCGTCATTCCCGCGAAGGCGGGAATCCAGACGCGCTACCCTTGCGAAAAAGTCGCCACCTCAGCGGCTATGGATTCCCGCCTTCGCGGGAATGACGCGGAGGGAAGCCCTGCAGCCCTTCCCTCCGTCATCACAGCAAACGCCTGTCCCGCCCTATTCCGCCGGCTGGTCCCCATGGCCCAGCCGCCCGGGCACCGGCCCCAGCGTCGGCGTGTCCGGACCTGCGATGCCGACCACCGTGCTGCCGTCGTCGCCGGGACGGTAGGTGAGCAGGCGCCGACCCAACCGCGGGCCGACATAGCGCTCCACCCCCACCGCCAGGCTGAACGCCGCGGGCACGATCACCAGCGTCAGGATGGTCGACAGGATCAGGCCGCCGATCACGACGATGCCCATCGGCGCACGCCACGATCCGTCGCCGCCGATTGACAGCGCGGTCGGGATCATGCCCGCGACCATCGCGACCGTGGTCATCACGATCGGCTGCGCGCGCTTGTGCCCAGCGTCGATGATGGCGGTGAGCGTATCGACGCCCTTGTTCATCTCCTCCAGGGCGAAGTCGATCAGCAGAATCGAGTTCTTGGCGACGATGCCGAGCAGCATCAGCAGGCCGATGAACACCGGTAGCGACAAGGGGTTACCCGTCGCCCACAACGCGATCAGGCCGCCCAACGGCGCCAGCAGCAGCGACGCCATGTTGACGAACGGCGGCAGCGCCCGGCGGTACAGCAGCACCAGCACCGCGAACACGAGGAACGTCCCCGAAATCACCGCGACGACGAAGTTCTGCAGCATCTCCGCCTGCCACTTCGCCTGCCCCAGCGTCAGCTTGTTCACGCCGATCGGCAGGTTCTTCATGATCGGCAGATTGTCGATCTGCTTCTGCGCGACGCCGGAGACGATACCCGGCGCAAGGTCCGCGCCCACCGCGATGCGGCGCTGCTGGTTGACGCGGTCGATCTGCGTCGGCCCCGAACCCAGGCTGATATCGGCGATCAGGCTGAGCGGCACCGATCCGCCCGTCTGCGTTGCGACAGGCAGGTTCTGGATCGTCGACAGCTCGGTCCGCGCGCCCTGGTCGAGCGCGACGCGGATCGGCACCTGGCGATCGGCCAGGCTGAAGCGCGCCGAATTCTGGTCGATGTCACCCAGGGTCGCGATGCGGATCGCGCTGGACAGGGCCTGCGTCGTCACGCCCAGATTGGCGGCGAGGTCGAAGCGCGGCTTGATGATGATCTCGGGCCGCTGAAGGTTGCCCGAAATGCGCGGCTGCGTGATCGTCCCCAGCTTCGCCATCTGGTCGACCAGGGTGTTCGCGGTCTTCTGCAGCAGCTCGGGATCGTCGCTGCCGAGGACGACGGTCATGTCACGACCCGACGAGCCCCAGCCGAACTGCGAGCGGAAGCCGACGCGCGCGTCGGGGATCTTGGCCAATTCGGGCGCGAGCTTACGTTCGAATTCCGTGCTGGTGACCTTGCGGTCGTCGCGCAGCGTCGCGGTGACGCGGCCGTTGGCGACCGATCCGTTCGATCCCGTGCGCGCGTAGACCGACTGCACCTCCGGCTGGCGGCGGAGCAGGTCGGCAACCCGCGTCACGACGGCGTCGGTCTGAGCCAGCGTCGTGCCCGGCACCATCTCGATCGTCGCGGTCGAATCGTCATTGTCCTGCGGCGGCGAGAACTGCATCGGGATGACGGTGAACATGAACAGCGTCGCGACGAATGCGGCGACGCCCAGGCCCATCACCCACATGCGATGGTCGCGCCAGCGGCTGGTGACGCGGTGATAGCTGCCCCGCGCTGCGCTCGCCTTTTGCCGCGTGCTGTCGAGCGTCCAGCGCAGGACCGCCATATAGGCGTCCATGAGCCTGCCCTCGCCGTGGCTCGCGTGGCCGAAGCTCTTGAGGAAATAGGCCGCGATCATCGGCGTGATGAGGCGCGCGACGGCGAGGCTCATCAGCACCGACACGACGACGGTCAGGCCGAAGTTCTGGAAATACTGGCCGGAAATGCCGGGCATCAGGCTGACCGGCATGAACACCGCGACGATCGACATCGTCGTCGCCAGCACGGCGAGGCCGATCTCGTCCGCCGCATCGATCGACGCCTGATAGGCGGATTTGCCCATGCGCATGTGACGGACGATATTTTCGATCTCGACGATCGCGTCGTCGACCAGCACGCCCGCGACGAGGCTGAGGCCGAGCAGCGTCATCTGGTTCAGGTTGAAGCCCAACAGCTCCATGAACCAGAAGGTCGGGATCGCCGACAGCGGGATCGCCAGCGCCGAAATCAGCGTCGCGCGCCAGTCGCGCAGGAACAGCAGCACGACCAGCACCGCCAGCACCGCGCCCTCGATCATCGCATGGATCGCGGACTTGTACTGGGCCTCGGTATATTTGACGCTGTTCGAACGCAGCACGAAATGCACGCTCGGGTTGCGCTTTTCGAGCGCTTGCAGCTTCTTCACCGCCTCGTTGAAGACGCTGACGTCAGAGGCCCCCTTGGCGCGCTGGAAGTCGAAGCTGATCGCCTGACGCCCGTCGACCGCGGCGCGGCTACGCTGTTCGGCATAGAGATCGCGGACCGTCGCAATGTCCGCGAGGCGGATGGTGCGGCCGTCGCCGACGCTGATCCGCGTTTGCGCGAGATCGTTGGCGTTGCGGGCATTGCCGAGCACGCGGACCGACTGTTCGGACCCGGCGATCTCGGCGCGGCCGCCGGCGGCGTTGAGGTTGATCTGCCTGAGCTGCGCATTGACCTGCGCCGCGGTGAGACCCTGCGCCTGCAGCTTCAGTGGATCGAGAATGACGCGGATTTCACGGCTGACGCCGCCGTTACGGTTGACCGCGGCCATGCCGGGCACCGACAGCAATTCCTTGGCGACCGTGTTGTCGATGTACCAGCTGAGCTGTTCGACCGTCATGTCGCTGGCGATCGCCGAATAGCTGGCGAGATCGTTGTCCGTCGTGTCCGCGCGGAAGATCTGCGGTTCTAAAATGCCTTCGGGCAGGTTGCTGCGGATCTGTGCGATCTTGTCGCGCGTGTCGTTGACCGCGCGGTCGATCGGCGTGCCGATCGCGAGCTGAACGACCGTGGTCGACTGGCCCTCGGTCACGGTCGAGGTGATTTCGTCGATGCCTTGCAGCGACCGCACCGCCGATTCGATGCGGTTGGTGACCTGATTTTCCAGCTCCGTCGGTGCCGCGCCCGGCTGGCTGATGACGACGATGACGACGGGGAAGTCGATGTCGGGGTCGTTGTTCACGTCCATCCGCATGAAGCTGACGATGCCCGCCAGCGTCAGCGCGATGAACAGGACGATCGGCGGAACGGGGTTCCGGATCGCCCAGGCGGAGATGTTGCGAAAGCTCATGTCAGCTCGCCTTTCCCACGACCGGCTTCACCTTCTGGCCCGGGACGAGGAAGCCGCCCGCCGCCCGCACCACACGCTCGCTGCCGTCCAGCCCTGAGGTGATCGTGACGCCCGCATCCGACACCTGGCCGATCTTGACGTTGCGGCGTTCGACCTTGTCATCCTTGCCGACGATATAGACGAAGCTGCCCTTGTCGTCGCTCTGGATCGCCGAATCGGGCAACAGCGGCGCCACCGCCGCCCCGCCGACGATCGTCGCCGAGGCGAAGCCGCCAGGACGCAGCGCCGGGTCGTACGGCAGCGCGACGCGGGCGATGCCCTGCCGCGTCTGCGTGTCGATCACAGGCGACACCTGCCACACCTCGCCGGCGAAGCTGCGATCGCTGCCGACCGGCGTCACCTGCGCGCGCGCACCGGTGTGAAGCGTCGCGAGATCGGCTTCGGACAGCTGCGCGCGCATTTCGATCTGGCCGCCCTGCGCCATGCGGAACAGCACACCCGAACCGGCGCTGACGATCTGCCCGGGTTCGGCCTGGCGCGTCAGGACAAGGCCCGCGGCGGGCGCGCGGATATCGAGGCGGCCGTTGCGCGCCTGGGCCTCGCGCAAGCCGGCAGCGGCGACCTGTACGCGCGCGGCGGCGGCATCGCGCGTGGCGGCCTTGCGCTGGAGATCGGCCTTGGAAATGAAGCCGCGGTCGACTAACTGCTGGGCGCGGTCGAGTTCGGCCTGGGCGATCGTCTGGTCGGATCGGGCGACCGCGACCTGCGCGGCCAGGCTCTGCGCGGTCTGCGTCTGCACCGAACGGTCGACGGTGGCGAGCACCTGTCCCGCATTCACCCACTGCCCCGGCTCGACCAGCACGCGGGTGATCATGCCGCCCTCGCCCGCGACACCGACCGGCATCTCGCGCCGCGCGGCCAGCGTACCGGTGGCGTTGATCGTGCGATCCACCGTCTTGCGACCCGGCACCACATAGGTGACGGCCGGCATCTGCTCGGTCTTCTTGCCGGCATTGGGATCGGCCTTCTTGTGACCGAACATGACATAGGCGAGCACGCCGAGGAGCGCGATCACGATCACGGTGATGACGATCGTCCGTCCGCGGCCCGACGGCGCCGGTTCCCCCGGCAGCGCCATCCGCTCTTCGTGACCGATCGACCCGTTATATTCGTTCATGCCCGTCCCATCCCCGTCCCGGCTTACGTCCGGCCTGTACCCGTCGCACTGTGTTATCGGAATATATCACCGCACTCAAGCCCTGGTCGCGACGATGGGCGGCACGGTCGCCGCGTCATGCCGCAAGCCATTGATCTACGCAACGGATCGACGTCGTTCAGCAACGGTTGACCTTATCGGCGGCAAAGACCGCCCCACACGCAACAACGGGAGTCTTGCGATGAAATATTGGACCGCGCTGGCCGGAGCCGCCGCCGGATTGGTGACGATGACGGGCGCCGCGCACGCGCAGAGCCTGCCGACCACGGTCGAGCCACTGGTGCCCGCGCAGGGCACGATCCTCGATATCCAGGCGGAAGGCCGCACCACGCGCGTGCCCGACATTGCGACGATCCGTGCCGGCGTCGTGTCGCAAGCGCCGACCGCCGCCGCCGCGCTGTCCGACAATGCGCAGCGGATGGCGCGCGTCATGGCGGGCCTGAAGCGCGCCGGCATCGCGCCCCGCGACATCGCGACGTCGAACGTCGGCCTCAATCCGCAATATCGCTACACCGACGGCCAGCCGCCGGCGATCACCGGCTATCAGGCGACCAACACGGTCAGCGTCCGCTTCCGCGACGTCGCGCGCGCCGGCACCGTGCTCGATACGCTGGTCGCGGAAGGCGCGAACCAGATCGAGGGCCCCAATCTGTCGATCGACAAGCCCGATGCCGCGCTGGACGAAGCCCGCGCCGATGCGGTGAAGCGCGCCCGTGCGCGGGCCGATCTGTATGCGTCGGCGGCCGGCATGCGTGTGGTACGCGTCATCTCGATTGCGGAGGCGGGGCAGAATGACGGCGGATCGCCGGTCGTGCCGATGATGGTCCGCGCGATGAAGGCGGATGCCGCCACCGAGATCGCACCGGGCGAGAAGGACGTCACCGTCACGCTGTCGGTGCGCTACCTATTGCAGTGAGGTGAAGCGGGGGCGGTGGCGATGAACCGCCCCGCCCCTTCGTCATCCCGGCGCACGCCGGGATGACGATCAAGTGGTGGATTCGGCGCATAGAAAAAGGCCGCCCGGTTGCCCGGACGGCCCTTTCTTCAACCTTCGAGGGGGAAGCGGCGCTTAGCGCACGCTGCCACGACGCACGAGGTTCACGATCCCGAGCAGGATCACCGCACCCAGCAGCGACACCAGGAACGACGTGACGTTAAGCGGCGCATTGTTGATCGAACCGCCCGAGATGATCAGGCCGCCGATGAAGGCGCCGACGATACCGACGACGATGTTCAGGAAAATGCCCTGCTGCGCGTCGGTGCGCATGATGATGCTGGCGAGCCAACCGATGACACCGCCGATGATGAGCCAAAGAATGATACCCATAAGTCCCTCCGTTTATCGCCCGGCGTGGGCTCTGGCGGAAAGACTCATGAGGCCGGATAAATGTTCCGCACGCGTTTCGGTCTAGACCCCATGACTGCCGGAGCCTTGGAGGCTCGAATCTGAGATGCTGATGATGGATTTGTCAGCAGCGGAGACGAGTCATGACGGAGGCAGTGAAATACGTTGGTCTGGACGTTCATA
>NZ_JAFCUK010000023.1:0-30946 GCF_049896485.1 Sphingomonas sp. DC4900 | reverse complement strand
ACGTCCAGACCAACGTATTTCACTGCCTCCGTCATGACTCGTCTCCGCTGCTGACAAATCCATCATCAGCATCTCAGATTCGAGCCTCCAAGGCTCCGGCAGTCATGGGGTCTAAGCACCAACAGGCCCGCTCGGATGTCGGGATACACCTGTTTTTCGTATAGCGATGAGATGGCAAGCTCTGGCCAATTCCAGGATGACCAGTTTCGGACCGAATATTCAGTAAGCCGGCGTTCCCCGACGCGCCGCTCAAGGAATGCTATCCGCCAGCACGCGGCTGGCTGAATGAACTTGTCACGTCAGCCGGGCCGACCATCCACTGCAAACCGGGATAGCCCCACCACAATGATAATTTCCTGTCACAATTTGGCTGCATAGGCGCTCGGCACCATTTATCGACCGATCGGCACAAGATTGATCTCGCGCACCCGAACGCCGAACGCTTCGGCCAACCCGGTCCAGATTCACGTCCGATACGGAATTGCGCATTTCGGTAAGAGCATGCTGTGGCAGTCCAGCGCCCTGCTGTTCCTATATTATCTGACTGAAATATGTGGCCTTTCTCCTAAGCTCGCTGGCATGGCGATAGGCGCGACGCTGCTTCTGAGCGCGGTCGCCGATGGGCTGGTCGGTGCGTGGCTGGGGAGGACCGCCTCATCGAGCGCAAGCGCCAAGCGGCAGCAATTGATCGGCATCGCCTGCACAAGCGCCGCCTTTGCGGCTTTCTGCCTGTCGGGACTGGTGGAAGCGTCCCTGCGCGCGAGTTTCGTGATCGCAACGCTGATCGCCTTTCGCCTGCTATATGCCATGGCGGACGTTCCGCAGAATGCGTTGCTGTCCCTTTTCGACGTGTCGAATGAAGTCCGGGCCAAACTCGTCGGCGTGCGGCTTGCGCTTGGCGGGGTGGCGACGATTGTCGTCACTGGGCTTGCCGGCCCGCTGTTGATCAACCAGCAGGCCAAGGGTTCCACCCTATTCGCCCTGTTGGGGCTGAGCATCGCGATCATTGCCACGGCGAGCGCCTATTGGCTCGCCCGCTGCCCGCAAGAAAGCGGGGACGCAAGCTGCCTGGGGCATGGCGCGACCGGGCGGACTCATGGCGCGCCCCATCCCGTGCCGATGCTGTTCCCCGTCGCAGCGCTGATGGTCATGGCATTCGGGATCAGCCTGTCGACCGCCATTTTCGAACGGCTGGAAGCCTATCTTGCGGCATATGGGATGCGCGGCGCAACGAGTTGGTCCTTGATGACCCTGATCTCCATCGGCAATCTGATGGCCCAGTTTTTGTGGATCGGCATCCATCGCCGCCTTGGCTCGATGAACGGCATGCTGCTCGCAGCTTTCGCCCAAATTCTCGCCGCGCTCGGTTTCGGCCTGTTCGCGCGAGGTCAGCCGGCTATGGCCGCTGCCGTGAGCATCGGTTGCGGCATCGCCTTCGGCGCTATCAACGCAATGCTGTGGACGCTGTTGGCCCAGGTCGCATCGTCCGGGATCGTGACGCTTCGCTTCGCGACGTTCACGGCCGTATCCAAAACAGCCCAGGCGCTTGCCGCCTTTTTGCTGGGCTACATGCTCGATGCCAACAGCATGGCGACACTGGCGGCGCCCTTGTCGCCCTTATCGCTGGCCATGGTCGGTGCGCCGATAGTGGGGGCGCTGGTCTGCATGGTCATCGTGGCGTGCGTCAGGGCCGGCAGCGCCACCATATCCGCCTCGACATCCGTCCGCTCGCCCGGTACCAGCGCTGGCCAATGGCGATGAAGACAGGCGTGCAGGCAATCAGGGGCGGTGCCGGTTCCGGCGAAGAGGCAGGCCCGATGCAGCCCGTTACGGATGACCCTGGCGAAGGCGGCAGGCCCAGCCCCGAAACACCCGGCGATCGCTTGATCCTGAGCCTGATCCAGCGTCATGCCGATGCCACGCGTTCGGATCTGACAAAAGCGTCATGCCTGACGCAGCAGTCGGTGTCGCGGATCGTCGATCGCCTGGTCCGGCGCGATCTGGTGGGAATCGGCAGCAGCGTTCGCAATGGACGCGGGCAGCCCAGCCCGATCATTCGCATCAATCCCGATGCCGCCTTTTCGCTGGGTCTGTCCGT
This sequence comes from Sphingomonas sp. DC4900, assembly GCF_049896485.1. Classification (NCBI taxonomy): domain Bacteria; kingdom Pseudomonadati; phylum Pseudomonadota; class Alphaproteobacteria; order Sphingomonadales; family Sphingomonadaceae; genus Sphingomonas; species Sphingomonas sp. DC4900. Next base: position 28,848 of record NZ_JAFCUK010000023.1, on the reverse strand, counting down.
CACCGCCGACGGGGTTGCGCTGACGGCCCTGGATCTGGCCGGAGGCGTGATTGCGGAGGATATCTCAACGATCGATTCGCCCACGCCTGCCGATGTGATCGTCTTGATCCGGCGCTTCATCGCAGCGCGGGCCGCGCAGGGCCTCGACACGGCGAGGCTGGCCGGATTGGGGATCGGGATAACCGGCTATTTCGTTGGCGATGGCAGCCAAGTCAATCCGCCGGCCCTTGATGACTGGGCCTTTGTCGAGCTCGACCGGATTTTTCGCGACGCGCTCCATATGCCTGTATGGGTGGAAAATGATGGCACGGCCGCTGCTGTAGGGGAATCCTTGCTCGGATACGGCCGTGAGGTGGATGATTTCGCCTATCTGCATTTTGCGACAGGCTTTGGCGGCGGAATGATCCGCAACGGTCAGCCGATGCGCGGCGTGAATGGCAATGCCGGCGAGTTCGGTGGCATGTTGCCGCCGGAATATCTATCGCCCTCGCTTGGCAATCTGATGCGCATGGTCAACGACGCGGAAGGGTTGTCCTATCGGACGCTGCGCCAGTTCCTCGCCGATTTCGAGTTGGATTGGGCAGGGGTTTCGGCTTGGCTGGAACAGGCCGGACGGTCGCTCACGATGATCGTTAATGGCATTCATGCGGCGGTCGATCCCGGCATGATCGTTCTGGGCGGACGCCTGCCTGAAGCACTGGCCGCGCCCCTTATCGATCGGATACGCCTATATAGTCCCGAACGGCGCGGGTTCCAGCGCAAGGCTCCGGAGCTTCGGTTCGCCGCTTCGCCACGCGATCCGGTAGCGATCGGCGCGGCCACCCTTCCGCTGCGGGCTTTGTACTTCTGACGCTGCGGCTTGAAGTGCAATTCGGGCATTGTGCAGGTATGGTATATTAAATCATCAATGAAAACAGTGATATATTCGAGATAATATTATCACGCTGCAAGTGTGGAATGTCATAAATTCTACGCACGGAGAGTGGTATTGCGCCGCAACATCGGATCGGTTGCAGGGGCAAGCCATGAACCATAATATACGCATGAATTTTTATCGCAGCGTCGGGCTGCTCGCGCTTGGCGCGGCTTCGATGGCGCATGCGCAATCATCGCCGTCGCCGGAGCCGTCGGAAACCGCGAAGGCCGACGAAATCGTCGTGACCGGTGAGCGTTACGCGAACCGCGCGGCGATCCGCGCCAAGCGCGACAATCCGCGCATTGCCGACGTCGTGTCGGCATCCGAAGTGGGGTCATTACCCGATTTCGGCTTTGGCGAAGCCATGCGGCGCATTCCCGGCATTTCGCTGGTCCAGAACAACCAGCGCGGCGAGGACCAGTTTGTCGGCATTCGCGGCCTGAATTCGGCCTATACGTCGATCGTCCGTGATGGCATCGTCCTGCCTTCCACCGAAGTCGGGCGGCGCAGCGTCTCGCTCGACGTGTTGCCTTCGACCGCCGCCACCCAGATCACGGTCACGAAATCGCTGACGCCCGATATGGACGGCAATGCGATTGGCGGGCAGATCAATTATCAGACGCCCAGCGCCTTCGATCACAAGGATCTGTTCGGCTCGATCAGGGTGGATTATGGCGACTATCAAAATGGGCGCAACTACAGCAGCCACACGCCTTCGGGCAGGATCGACGCCTTAATCACCACCCGCTTTGGTAGCGACAAGCAGTTCGGACTGGCTCTGGGGGGCAGCTATTTCCGGCGCGATTCCTCGTCAACGGACCCGACGGCGGCCAGCTATGGCTATTATGATCCCACAACGGGCGCACGCCTAGCCCTCAGCGCGCCGAATCTGTCCACCGCCAACCGCGCCCCGCTGCGGCGTGACTACTATGTCTATGACAATCTTCGCGATCGGTTGGGCGCGTTCGCCAAGCTGGAGTTCAACAATCACAATGGTGTCGCGGCGAGCATCTCGGCGGCTCAGTTCACGCACAAGAACAAGGAGGACCGCAACGACAATGTTCTCGCCATTTCGGGCAATCACAGCAATGTTACCGCCACCAGCGGGACCGCGCAGTCCGGCACCGGCACCGTTCAATATGACAGATATTTCCAGCGCCGCCAGATCCGCTATGTCACCGGCACGCTCGATCTGTCGCCGACCGACCGGGATGCAATCAACCTGCGCGCGAGCTACGGCATCGGCACATTCAGCAGCGCCAATGTGGAAAGCATCTATACCAGCGGCAGCGCATCGAGCCTGTTCGGCTATGACTATGCCTATAATGACCAGAACTTCCCGATCCTGACGGCGCGCAACGCCGCCGCCGCCGAACCGGCCCGCTACCGGCAGACGCTTTACGGTTACGGCCTGAACCGCAACAAGGAAAAGGCCACAACCGTTGGGCTGGACTATGGCCACAACATGTCCGGCCGAGGATTGGGGATCAAGGCCGGCGTACAGGCCCGGCTGCTCGACCGAGCCTATGATCACAGCGAAAGCTATTATCAGCCCGTCTCCAGCGCGGTGGCGCCGCTGCTGAGCACGCAAGTCCGCGCCAACAGCTTCTCCCCGTTCCTGGACCCGGCCTATACAATGCTGCTGGTCGATCAGAACGCGGCGGAAGCCTATTTCCAAGCGAACAAGGCCAATTATGCCCTGACCGCCGCGACGGCGGACAATAATATCGCCGGCAATTACGGCGTGAAGGAGAATATCTATGCCGGCTATGCGATGGCGGCCTGGCACGGCGACCGGTTGCGGGTGATTGCGGGCGTCCGCTATGAACTGACCGATTTCGAAAGCTCGTCCTTGACGCGCTCCTCTTTCGTCTCGCCCGCAACCTACACGCCGGCCCGGCACAGCAGCAGCTACGGCAATGTCCTGCCCTCGTTCAATGCGAGCTACGACCTGACCGACACCGTCAAGGTGCGGGCGGCCTATGCCCGGGCCATCGGCCGTCCCAATTATGACGATCTGGCAACGCCCGCCACAATCACGCGGACACCCGCCGGATATTCGGTCGCGCAGGGCAATTCCGACCTCAAGGCCCGGCAGGCGGACAATTACGACCTGTCGCTTGAATGGTATTTCGCCCAGGACAGCATCTTTTCGGTCGCGCTGTTCCGCAAGGACATCAGCAATGAAATCTTCGATTCCGTGTCAGAGGACACCCTCGATCTAGCCGGCGTGCCGACGCTGGTGTCGGTCAGGCAGGCCCGCAACCTCGACAAGTCGCGGGTCGAGGGCCTCGAACTCGGGCTGACGGTCTCCACTCTTGGCGCGGTGTCCCCGCTGTTCAAGGGACTTGGCTTTTCGACCAACGTCACCCTGCTCAAGACCAATCCCACCAGCATCCGCATGAACGACGGCAGCTATCGTCAACTTGGTTCGCTGCTGGAACAGGCCAAGACCGTTTTCAACGCCAGCCTGTTCTACAGCACCGGGCGTTTCAGCGCGAAAGCCGCCTATAATTACACCGGCCGCCAGTTGTCGGTGGTCGGTACCGATTTCGCGGCCAATGATCGCTTTCTCGGCGCGGCGAACATCGTCGATCTTCAGGCATCCTATCGCCTGACGCGCAATCTCAACTTCATCGTCACCGCAAAGAATGTCGGGAACGATCGCCCGACGCGCTATTTCGGCCCGGGCGGCGCCGTCATCAGAGACATTATCGACAATGGCCGCTCGTTCTTCGCCGGCGCATCCTACAAATTTTGACGGAGACAGCGAAATGCATAAATCCTTCTTCACCGCGTCGGTGATCGGCGCGGCCCTGGTTGCCAGCCAGCCGGTCCAGGCGCATCGCTCCGACGCCATCTGGACCGCGCTCAATGCGGCGCCCGGAGCACGCTCCTTTGTCGCCGCGCATCGCGGCGTCCATGGCGAAGTCCCGGAAAACTCGATCCCGGCCCTTCGTCACGCGATCCGGCTGGGCGTCGATGTCGTGGAAATCGATGTCCGCTTCACCAGTGACAATATTGCCGTGTTGATGCACGATTCCGATGTGGCTCGAACGACGAACGGCCAAGGTCACGTCGAAAGTATGACATTTGCCCAGATCGAACAGCTGCGCCTGCTCGATCCCGACGGCAAGCCCAGCCGGTATCGCGTGCCGACACTGGAATCGGCCCTGCGCACCGCCCGGGACCGCATCGTGGTCGATCTGCACCTCAAGGTCGACCGCGCATCGGAGGTTGCCGCGATCCTGCGCCAAACCGGCATGCGGCATGCGCTCTTCTACGCCGACGACCCCCGCTGGCTGGAAAACATGCAAGCCGCATGGCAGGGCGGGGCGACGCTGCGACTGGCCCGCACGGCTGTCGAACTCGACGACTATGTCAGCATTTCGAAGCCTCGTTTCGTGCATCTGGAGCCAGCCTATCTCACATCCGCGCTGGTCGCCGGGCTCGACCAACGGGGTGTCAGAGGCATGGTCAATGTCCTCGGCGCGACCGACAAGGCCGCCGCGGGCGATGACGGCGCGAGCTACGATAGCGTGATCGAGACCGGCGTCACCATTATCCAGACGGATCGTCCGCAAAGCCTGATTGCCCGCATGGCGAGGCTCGGGCGACATCAGACGATCCGCTGAGAAGTACGCGGCATTCCGGAGCAATTGTCATGACAAAGGCCAAGACCCTTCGCCTTTGCGGAATCATTCTTTCCGCGTCGCTCTTTGCAGGCGGCGGCGGGGCATCCGTCAATTCCGCGCAGCCGCTCCGGCAACGTCTGGCGGACGCCGGCGCCGGCGTGATGGTCGTCGCCCATCGCGGCTGTCATGCCGCCGCGCCGCGCCACGGCCTTCCCTCCGCGCCGGAGAATTCGTTGCAGGCGCTGGACCATTGCATCGCCATGGGCGTGGACATGATGGAAACCGACGTCCGTCGAACTCGCGACGGTCATCTGGTCATGATGCATGATGCGAAGGTCGATCGGACCACCGATGGCAGCGGCAATGTTAGCGACATGACCTTGGCCGAGATCAAGGGGCTGCATTTGCGCGCGGACTTGGGCGGCGCGACCGCCGCCCTGACCGATCAGCGCGTGCCCACCCTGACCGAAATGCTGCGGTACGGCGGAGGACGCATCCTGTTCAATCTCGACATACAGGAAGCGATCTATGGCGAAGTCATAGACGAGGCGGTGCGTGGCGGCTTCGCGCAGGATGTGCTTCTCAAGACCCGGGTCGGACCTGCCAGTCAGGCTCTGGCATCCATTCCCCCTTATGATCGCGTCCCCTTCATGCCGATCCTGACCAAGGTGACGGGCACGCCGGATGAAATCGTCGCCCAGGCCCGCCGGCAGCTTTCCGCACGCCGTCGCCCGGTCAGTTTCGGCACGCCGCAACTGGGTTGCCCGGCCCTGACGGCCCTGGCGCATCTGGCGCGCAAGGGCGGTGTGCGCCTTTGGACCAATAGCCTTCAGGAGGGCTATTACCGCGACGGTCCGGGCGGAGGCGATGCGCAGGCCCTAGTGGATCCTGACCGGGTCTGGGGACGCCTGATCCGCGCCGGCTTCTCCATGATCCAAACCGATCAACCCGAAGCCCTCAAGGATTTCGCAGCCCGTTATCCAAATGGACGCGCGACACGCATTGAATGTCGGTAGTTTGGGCGTGAATGGGTTTGGTCAATATCTGGTGAGGCGGGCCATGTAGGAGCGTTCGGGTATAACTCTACCGCTTTCGTCGAGCTGACGATTGCGCGTCGTGCAACGTCTCGTGCCAAAGCGTTCCGCACCGCTCGCACTTGTTGAGAAAGGTGGGACCGTTCTCGGATACGGCAACTTGGTGAAAACGGTCGAACGGCGCGTGGTAGCCAGTTCGGCAAGCGTCACAGAGGCGGTCGATCACCTGCTCAATCTGCCATCTTCCCTCTCCATTTCACACCGCTTTTCGCCGCTCGCGCCCGGCACGCCGGCTCCCCAAATCCCAATCCTTTGCGAGCCAACCTAGCCGGGCAGCCTCGAGCCTTTTTCAACAGCCCCGGCCGTTTTGCGAACGCCTAGCCCCTGCTTCCGTTCAATTGCAGTGCGAACATGGATACCCACGACACCCTTGACGATTGCCAAGCTTGCCGACGTAGGGCGCCATCGAATAAACAACAATATATTTGCATATATCTGCTCTATATAGCATAAAGCGTTTCTGAGTAGCATATTTAACGGGTGATACCCGATTCAGGATATCAGATGGAGCATTTTTCAGCGGTTCAAAGCCTATGCAGGATAGGCCTTGAGGGTGGCGAATTCCGCTTTCGGCGACAGGTCGAACGGCTGCGGGACCGTCTAAGGAAGGCGGGAGAGGAGCGAGAGGCTGAAGCCTTGGCTGGCCTTCTCGACAGCGCAGGCAGCGAAGCGACGCTGTCCCCGAGTGTCGTCGAGGTATCGCGCAGCCTCGTCACCGGCGATCTCCTGACCGCCAATGTACATCCGCCGGTCGATCGGGAAACCAGCGTGCCGCTCGCCGAGATCGTGCTGGACCCCGGCAAAGGCGGGCAGACCCCCATTTATGGTGAGACGCTCGAACTGGCCCTGCAGGGAATGGTATCGGAGTGGCAGCGTTCCGCTGCCCTCCGGTCGATGGGCGTCGAGCCGTCACGCTCGTGCCTGTTTTATGGCCCGCCCGGCACGGGCAAGACCCTGACAGCCTTCAGGCTGGCAGCGCGTTTGGGGCTGCCGGTGCTCAACGCGCGGATTGATGGCTTGGTAAGCTCGTTTCTCGGGACCACCGCCCGTAACATCGCCAATCTGTTTGACTTCGCTAACCGTTATCAGTGTGTCCTGATCCTCGACGAGTTCGATGCCTTGGCGAAAATGCGCGACGATCCGCACGAACTTGGCGAACTCAAGCGCGTAGTGAACACGCTGTTGCAAAATCTGGACGCCCGCGCTGAGCGAGGGCTGACGATCGCCATCACCAATCACGACGGCCTGCTCGACCCGGCGGTATGGCGGCGGTTCGAGAACCATATCCGCATCGGCCTGCCCGACGCGCCTACACGGTTGTCGATGCTGCGTGAGTTTCTCGGCTCGCTGGCGCTGGGCGAAGACGTACTCAAGACGCTCAGCTTCATCGCAGGCGCGCGCTCGGGTTCGGATCTCAAAACATTCAGCGATGGCGTGAGGCGCCGCCTCGCACTGGACGGCGGCGAGGTCACGCCGGCCGCGATCGTCAACGCAACCCGGTCGGTACTTCCGCGCCTCGGCCTCGACGCTGACGACATGGAGCCGGCCCGCTTGTTCATGCACGATCAAGCCAGCTTCATCGGCGCCGTCCTCCACGCCGATCTCGGCGTGCGCCAAGACAGCCTCGCCCAGATGTTCCAGTGCAGCCAGAGCAAGATTTCGCGCTGGTCGGCGGAGTGGGAGAACCGTCACCGTGCAGCGGCCGGGGAGGCGTAAATGGCGAATAACCCCGTCCAGATCGTTCTCAACGACGAGTCTTATATCCGCGCGCCGGATGCGGGCCGGGCCGGGCCCGACAAAGACTTCTTCGCCGGCAACGATGCCGGCTTCGCGAAGCACAAAGCCGCCATGCTGGGCCGCCTTGATGGCATCGACAAGGCACTGGCTGGCTCCCCATTCGGTCCGCTGGCCTATGTTCGCGTGCGCATGCGGACAGAAGCTATCGCCAAGTCATATCGGCCTAATCGCAGCCTGTTCCTGCGCGATCAGTTCCCCTGCGTCGGAGCGGGGGCGCCTGGCGAGCTGTTTTTCCGGCTGCCGCGCCATCACATTCATCGCCTGCGAAACCGTTTCGAGATGGCGGAACTGCACGGCGAAGAACGCGTCAGCCGCAACGGTCACGCCTATCACTATGTGACGCGCGCGCGTTCCGAATTGGGCGCGATCGAGGAAATAGAGATAGCGCCGCCTGACACCAAGCGCGGCTTTTCCGCCGCACAGGCGGTGCAGGCGCTGCTGCAACCATCGGCAGCAAGCGGCTACGTCGTTGAGCTGTTTGAGCAACGACCTTTGGAGGTCGTGACCGGCGATGACGTGCTAGGCCTACGCTTCAGCTTCCAGACGTTGCAACGAGAGATCGCCGCGCTCGGACAGGGGATGTATGCGGCGCTACTACCCAGTCCGGGCGGGGTGCCGTCGCTGGAGGTGCTGGTCACCGATGCGAAGCGGAATCCGCTGATTGAAGACCGACGGGCTGTGCAAGGCGAATTGTCTCTGGAACCGGCCAGCGCCAACATTGACCGCGACGTGTCGCGCCACGAAGACGTGCTCAACACGCTTGCAGCGCATCCGCTGGTCCGCCGCATCCGCTTTCCGGTCATGCTGGAAACGTCCAGCCCGACCGCCGTGCCTACATCGACACCATTCGCCATCCCGGCGCGGGTCGAGGGGGCAACCTACCCGAAGGTCGGTGTAATCGACACCGGCACCTGCGCCGTATTGAATGGCTGGGTGCGGCACCGGCACGATTTCCTCGATGAGGATCAGTACGACCCGGTTCACGGCACACTGGTATCCGGCATCCTGATCGGCGCTCGCGGTGCCAACACTGCCGAGATCGGCCGGGAGGTGGACGGTTGCGACATCATCGATATTCCCTTGATGCCGGCCGGGCGCTTTCTGGACGTTTACGGCCCGCGCGGGTTCGAGGCGTTCCTTGAGGAATTGGAAGCCGCGATCATGGACGCACGCCGCGATCACGGAGTGCGCATCTTCAACATGTCACTGAACATCACGTCGCCGGTCGAGCAGAACCTCTACAGCGTCTATGCTGCCCGGCTCGACGAGATACAGGACCGCCACGGCGTCGTCATAGTCAATTCAGCCGGCAACCTCAGCGGCGCGGAATGGCGCTCGCCGTGGCCGCGTACTCCGCGACAGGCGCTACAGGCACTTGCGGCACGGACATCGCCGGACACGATCTTCATGCCCTGCGAGAGCGTCCGCGCGGTGGCGGTAGGCGCTCTCAACCCACCAGACAGCTCGCACATTCAAGGCGCACCGGCGACCTATACACGGCGCGGACCGGGATTGAGGGTCGGCGTAAAGCCCGATCTCGCCCATTATGGCGGAACAGGCGATGCGGCGCTGCCCGACAGCACCGCGCTCGGTAGCTGCGGCCTAGACGGCATGCGCCGCGAAACGCGTGGCACCAGCTTCGCGGCACCTCTGGTAGCCAAAACGTTGGCGAGCCTCGACGCGATCACCGGTGAGCGACTGGATGTTCGCACCTTGCGGGCGTTTGCTGTTCATAACGCCGACATGCCGCAATGCCTTCAGAACCGATCGCTGCGCGACGTCGCCCGCCAGTTCGTCGGCTTCGGCCAACCATCCGACGCGGCGAGCATGCTGGAGACGGACGAACACGCTATCACGCTCGTCTTCGAGAGCAGGCTGACGGTCGGCGAGCGCCGCGCCGCTATCCTCCGCTTTCCGTTCGCGTGGCCAGCCTCGCTCGTCGAGCCCGCGACCCGTGCCTGCCGTGGCAAGGTGAAGATGACGCTGGTTTACGATCCGCCGATTGACCAAGCGTTCGGAACTGAGTTCGTTCGCGTCAACCTCGACGCCAAGCTGCGCCAGCGCCAGCCAACCGACCGGCAGGACGGCGAGCCGAGCTGGAACGACCAGATCGAGCAGGGCTTTCTGCCGCGTTCGGCAGGCATGACACCGCCCGAACGGGCACTTATCGCCCACGGTCTCAAATGGTGGCCGACCAAGCGCTACCAGAAGAATTTCGGCGATGGCATCGGATCGAGCACCGAATGGCAGCTCCAGGTTGAAAGCATCGTACGGGCGGAGGCCGAGTTTCCACCAGAGGGAGTGCCGTTCTCGCTCATCCTGACCATTGAGGACCCGGACCGTACCCGCCCAATTTTCCAAGAGCTACGGCGCCAGTTGGTTAACAGCCGGGTAGACCTGCACGATGTTCGCACCGCCGTTCGACTCCGCGCCCGACGTTAAGCGGCTGACCGTGCGGATTAAGAACTGATCAAGACGGCGGGCGAAGCGGGGGAGGGCCGTGCCGCTCCTAGCACGGTTGTTTCCCAAGCCTGATCCGATTGCATTTAGCGAGCACTACACTTGCGACTGGATCATACCATCATCACAGCAAAGATTAGAATGGGCTTTTTGCGCGTTTAGATTCATTCAAAGACAGTACGGAAGTCATAGGACCGCACCACCCGGCCCGAGTTAAGCTTCTCTTTTGCATATGCGGCTCGGTCGGCCCAAATTTGCCGAGCGTGCACCAAATTGCGCGCGAACCGCTCCATTAAATCCTGCGTTACAGGGAAGCGCTCGATGAGATCGACGGTAACATGGAACCCATCACCGTAGGTGCGCCAGTAGTCGTAGAACAACGCAGAAGAGAGAATTTGAAGGATGATGCCGCGCTCGTCCTCTGACGCTGCCTTAATTGGGATGCTACCCGGCCCCGGCATGTCGATGTCGCGAATACCGATATAGTTACGCGCGACCCCGCCTACCGCGAACACCGGGCGTCCAATTTTGGAGAGCATGGCACGTAAAGGCCGAGCGCCCTTCGCGCTCTCCATGTAGCTAGACAAAGCATCAGATGCTGGCCGGGGTAGCTGCCCGGTCTGGTCGCTGTCCTGGATAGGCCGGAAATCGGGAACGCTCGATAACACCGCCCCGCGTTCACGTGCGGACCAGCTAAGGAGAGCCGACGCCTCCCTCACGTCCGGATCGGGGCCGCCTAAATTGAGGATCGTGCAACGCTGGCTGTTGGCCCGGTTCGTGTTCGTGCTGTCGGGCTTGCCGGCTTTGAATAGGCAATCTGGAATGTTGTCGTAGCTGGATGCGCTGATCCCCATCCGCGCGTTTCGGATCATATCCCGAAGCGCGGCATAGTCGCGGCTGAAGCAAACCGACAGCGGCAGGATCAAGCTAACGCCCTTCACCGATCGATATTGCAGCATTGCCGCCACGAAATCGGCGTAGAGGTTGCGCCAGCTATGCCCCCGCGGGTTGGTGATGAAGGGAGGGTTGCCGACGAAAACGGCATTCTCGATGTGGGTGGTTTTTGTCCATTCTAGGAAGTCGTTCTGTGACGGCCCAACGCCAACGAAGCGAACCCCCACCGCGGCTTCGATTTGACGCATCTGCTCGGCGAAGAAGCGCAGCGCGGATAGGTTTATGTCGATGACGTGAAAGCGGAGGCTTCCCAGGCTATCCGGCGTAGCACCAAGCGACGCGGCTTTCCGCAGAAAGCTGAAAACGAACATTCCGGAGCCGGCTGACGGCTCTACCAGGTCGTTGCTCGACGTGAAGGCTAAGAGCGACGCCAGGTCACTGATCCGATGGTGGCGGAAGAACAGGTCCCAGAAATGCCCCGCTACGTCGGAGGGCGTATAGTAGGAACCACTTGCCTTTCGCTGCTCGGCCGGCGCATGCGCACCCTGGCGCGAGAGTTCCAGTTCCGCCTCCTCGGCCGCTATGATCGCTCGGTCAATCGCCTGCGTCCAATCGCTGCTGCCAGCGTGGCGCAATTTTCGTGGAAGGGAAGCGGGAGCACTCATTGCATCACCCTAGCTCTGCGCCTCTCGTTCATCAAAGCAGATGATAACCTGCCACGTGTTCTGCATTTGTTCAATGGCGTATGCCATCCGTTCATCCCGTCTGCACAACAGACCGAACCCGCTCGATATCGAGCGGCATCCCATCCGCGTAGCGTTCAAGAGCCTTCAGCCCAGACAGTCGTTTCACCGCGACCGTCGTCTCGGGCAACCCAGCTAGATCGACCTGGCCGTCCGACCAGAAGCCCGCCTCGTGCTCGGGCCCTGGAACCACGAATATATTGTAGGTCCGATCCAGGCCGCGATCGCGTGCCGCGCCGGCAAGGCAGCGCTGATACCAAAGCTGCTTGGCGACGTCGTTCACGCCAGGCTGGCCGCGAAGATGGGGCGGCATGGAAAGCCGGTAATATTTCGCATCCGCGATCAGCAGGTGCTCACCCGCGGCGTCCCTGATGCGGGTCACAATGTCCGGCTCGAAGGTATCCGCCGCCTGTTCCTGGCCCTCAGTCGATCGCCACGTCGGACGCGGTATGTGAGCCTGCCATTGCTCGCGCTCGTTGCCGAGCGCCAGCGCGCACACCTTCTCCCAAACGTCGTAGAAGGAGGTGGTGCCGTAGAGCGCGAGGTTGATGCTCTCGGCCTTGTCGATCGCGGTCAACCACGCGAGCAGCATGGGCAGAAGCTGCATGGCCCGATCGGAGAAGGCGTCCCGCCTCTCCTGCCGGATGCGAGCCTGGCTCAAGGCGAGCGGTGGCATATTGCCGAAGGGCTCGAACGGCTCGTGGTCGAGGTTTAGCGGAGCATAGCCTAGGAGGTGGCCGAACGCCTGGGCGGCGTCCTCCACGATCTGCCGGTGCAAGCGACTGACGAAATAGTCCCGGTCCCTCGTCGCCGATCGCGTCACGGTGTCCACATAGACCGGCCGCCCTGACGACAGCACGGGTGTCATGCGCTCGATCGTCCGCCGCCAGCTTACTTGACCGGACCCGCTGACCTCCTCGCGGTCGCGAAGCCGCCTATAGATGCCTGCATTGAGATAGTCGCGGATGAGCCAGTCGGCGAGCGCAAGCGCGTTCAGGTCGGTGTTGGTCGCTGTGGGTTCAAGAAAGGGGGCCTCTTCACGGCGTTGCGGTTGCCACTTGGCGTAGCGGCGCAACGCGCGGATGACCTGACGCATCGTGGTTGCGACGTTGACGGACGAGGCCGGGAGGATCTTCGGCAGAACCTGGAAGCTTCGCCCGCCGGCGACCGCGACGCCAACGAACCGCACGCGCAACGCGCCGTCCTTGTCTGGGGCAAGCACGCCATTCTGGAGGAGCGCGCTCCTGATCTCCGCATCGGGGAACAGCTCCGCCACCCGACCGGACGGCAATACCTCCTCCTCGGTGAGAAGCTCAGCCTCCTTGGTCGACCGCACCGAAATCTATCCCATCGGCAAAGATCGCCTCGCCCCGCCCATAAGCCTCGGCGAGCGCGCCGTAGCTAAGCGATACGCCTTTAAACAGCGCCTCAGGATTATGCCGGACCACATCGTCACGGAGGTACAGGAGCAGCTTGTTTGTAAAGGCCTGCCCGCTCGCCAGTTCGTCCTGCCGCATGAAGAACGGACCGAGCAACCGGTCCTCGGGCACGTCCCGCTTGCGGAGATGGTCGTTGATTGCCGCCCTGAAAGCATTCCAAGGCACGCTTCCTCCAAGGAAGGCGAGGTGGATCATCCACCCGGCAGTCACCGCCTCAGACGCATTCAGGGGCACATACTCAAACGTCCAGCGCCGTTTAAACGCCGCGTCCAAGGGCATGACGCCTTGGTCGGCGCTGTTCATGGTAGCCCATAAGTAGAGGTTCGCCGGGAGCCGCACGGACGGGGATAGGTCGTGCGAGCGGAGGTAGTCGCGTGCCTCGGTCGGCATCACCACCGGGAACTTGCCGACGCCTTTATTGTCACGGTCCAGGAGCTGGAACACCTCGCCGAACACGGCAGGTGCATTCGCTCGATTCAACTCCTCGATGACCAGAACGAACCGATGATCCGGGTTCTTCAATGCGCGGACCAGAAGCCGGAGAAAGGGACCGGGCACGAAAGCGTAGTCGATCAACGGCTCATGCTTGCCAGCATCTGTCTTCTTGTCGGCCGCTAACAGAGCATTCGGCCCTTCGCGGTAGATCGGCACTGGCCGGTAGGCTCCAACGAGCTGGCCATAGGTGTAGTCTGGGTGGAACGTTACCCGCTCATGCAGCGCGTCGTTGCCGAAGTGTTCGTTCACCTCGCTGTCGAGCCGATGGCTCTTTCCGGTGCCGGGAGCACCATAGAGAATACGATTGCGCGGAAGGTCGGCGGGAACCGTGTTAGGCGGCAAATCCAGCTTGTCAGCCGGCTCGCCTGCGCTCTCGGCCGTGACCTCCTCCGGCTCGCCATCCAGCGACTTCTTGATGAGGCTTTGGTCCACAACTACGCGGTCATGCAGATCGCGCATGTTCTCGACGTAATAGGGAAGGAGATCCGGTTGAAAGCAGCAAACCAAGCGATCCTTGCCATCAATCGCCTGCCCGAAGCCATTCCGCATTGCGTCGGCCACTGCCGGAAGCTTCACGTAACAACTGCTTGTAGGCTTGTGATCTTGGTAAGCGTTCGCATCCCAAGCGGATATCACCGTCTTGCCGTCTCGAATGTACATACCGAGAAGTAGGCATCGCTCCTCCCCGGTATTTGGAAGTTCAAACTCCCGCTTGTGAATAGAATAATCGTAGTTAAACTGTATCCTTTTTTCTTCCAGATTAGTCCGATGAGCAAAGGCGAAGTTTGGAAATACAAAAGCATTCACTTTGTATTTCTTATCACCGCACGAAACTTGCATCACGGTGAGGCGCTTTTGTTCGTCTGACGCCATATTGATCACGGTCCACCCGCGATCTTCAAATCCTGCGCGAAGCACAGCTTCGCGCTGCGGCATGGTCGGATGAGGTGGATCAACGTCATTGACCATGCGCCCGTCCGCGGTCGCCTGCTTGCTGGTCTTCGCCATGCTACAGGCTCTCGATGAGGTGGCGAACCATTGCCTCACCCAACAAGCACGGCACCGCGTTTCCTATCTGCTTCTGCACGGATCGCCGCTTGCCGACAAATTTATAATCCTTCGGGAAGGTCTGGATGCCCGCGATCTCCGGCACTCGAAGTCGGCGGCTGCTCCAGTGGAAGGGGCCAACCCACGGTCCAGGTTGCGCAGCAATCGTGATGGACGGCTCATCAGGATGCAACTTTTGCAAGAAATTCCAGAAGCGCCCACCGGCACGAAACGTGCGGCCGGTGTACCCCTCTAAGTGGGCTAGGGCCATGTAGTTACGCCCCGGCGGCACGTGCGCCAGTTCATGCGCATAAGTGCCTGCCGTGGTTATCTCGCTAGGCTCGAAATACTTCTTGGTGTCGAAGCCCTTGATGAACTTTTTCACTCCCTCATACGGCTTCAAGCCATCCAGTTCGGGCGTGGCGGAATGCGTCGGCTTAGGGGCCGGCGGGGCAGCCCGCCCATACTTGCGAACACCAAAGATGAAAACGCGCTTCCGCTTCTGCGGAACACCGTAATCCGCAGAGTTCGCTCGGTAGAGTGTGCAGCGATAGCCAAGTGCTGCGGCCATCTCAAGAAATGCCTCAACAACGTGCTTGTTAGTAGGATGAAGAAGACTCTCTACGTTCTCGAACAGAAAGCCCGTGGGCTTAGCCTCTTCGACCGCACGCAGGAACTCTGAAAGCATGTTTCTAGGATCATGCTCAATTAGTCTATTTTCGTTCTTAACCCAGTATCCATTTTTTGAGAATGGTTGGCAGGGGGGGCCACCAATTATAATCTTGGGGCCGCGCGCACTTTGATGTTCAAGAAAACTCAAACTTGCGATGTCGCCGTGGTCAACTCGCAGGTCAGGGAAGTTTGCGCGCAGCGTCGCGACAGAGTCGTCATCTATTTCTACGCAACGGATTACGCGAGCACCGGCCTGCTTTGCGCCGATATCTAGTCCGCCAGCCCCAGAAAATAGTCCAATACAATCAACCACTTATCGCAAACCTTCTACGCATTCTGGCCGTATCGCGGCGATGGCGATAGCCCCTGTAGCCTTAAACACGAAAGCTGCTCGACGGAAGGAAGCTTTGCCGGTTTGCCCCGACAATCATAACTCACCGCGCCGTTGCACCACCTGAGCAAGGTAGGATGGCTACTTCTCCCCGATCCGAATTGTGCAACGAACCGGCTTCCCGCCAGCCTGCTTCTGGCAGGCCTCCAGCGCCTTACGATTGGCCGTGATGATCCGATCGCCTGCCGCGATGTTGGCGAACGCCTCGGGGGCGCTGGTCCGCATGAGGCGCTGACCACCTTCCCACATCGGCAGGTCGAGCGAGCGCGCCGCCATCTTCTCCGGCCATTGCCAGCTTGCCGGCACGGCGCGGGCGACGACGCCGGCGAACACCGCCCACAATATCATCCCGATCACCACACCGCCGATCGCCGTCCACATCAGCCAGCGGTTCTGCTCATCGCCACGTCGCGCCGATACGACATAGCCGTGAAGCTGGCGGGTTACGTCCTCCAGGCCGGTGCGCGCCGTGGCGATCGTCTGCCGGTCTTCCTGGCGCGCCGTGCCCGCCGCCGCAGTGATCCGTCCGGCCAATTGCTCGGGCGTCATCGCCAGCATCGGGCTTTTCACCAGCATATCGACGCGCTGCGCGGTCGCGGTGATGTTGTTGGCGATGACGCCCAGCGTTTCGGAATAGTCGAGCGGTTCCGGCACCTCCATGCGCTCCGCCGTCAGCCGCTCGACGGCACGGCGCATCAGCGTCACCTCGGCGCGCAGCTCCTCAAACGCCTGCGCGGCTTCATTCGGCCCTTCTTCATCCGTCACACGCATCCCCTTATAAGCTCATGCCCCTGTCGCGCTCGCGGCCGATCCCGATCGACTGCTCCAGCGATTTTTCGATGCTCCGGCCGCGCTCCAGTTTCAGCTCCAGCTCGGGCGCGCGGCGCTCCAGCGCCTTCGCCAGCTCGGGGTCACGCCGCAGGCCTTCGACCATCGCGCCCATGCGCGTGACGGCCTTGTCGATGCGGGCCTGGTCGCCGCCTGCTCGCTCGCGCGCCAGTCCCCGCCAGTTCTCCACGAACCGGTCGGCCCGCGAGTCGGGGTCGAGCCGCACCCGGCGCTCTTCGGCCATCGCACGCGCCGCGCCGCCTGTCTTACCCTCGGCCGCCTGCCCGATCAGCCCGGGATCGCGGCGGAACGCGGAGTCGAGGTCGCGCGCGCCATCGGGCCGCACCTGGTCCAGCGCCTCGCCGGCGCGGCGTAGCGCGCTCTCCTGATGCGGGAGCACCGGCAGTTCCCGCGCGCGCATCCGGCCTATATCGGCCGCGGCGCGCGCATAGCGTTCGATCGCCTTGGCCTGATCCGGCTTGCCGATCGATACCTCCGCGCGATCCGGCGCCGATGCCTTCTCGGGCGTGGCGGCAGGCTTGGGCCGGAAGCCGGCGAACATGTCCCTGGCCTTGTCGCGGACCTGGTGGACGATCTCCCGCGCGCGCTCGGGCCAGCGTATCTCCCGCCGCTCGGCGAAGCTGCGCGCCCGGTCCTCGTCGGACGGCGCGGCATAGTCGCCTGCCATGTCCTTGGCGCGGTCGCGCGACAGCACGCGGGCAAGCTGGCGCTGATCGGTGAAGTCGTCACGGCCATAGTGGACCTGCACCCCGTCGCGGTGCCGCGACATGCCCACATAGGCGCTGTGCCGGTCCATGCCGGGCGTCGCGAGAAGGTGCGCGCGATCGACGGTGACGCCCTGCGACTTGTGGAAGGTCGCCGCATAGCCGTGATCGACCGCGGCATAGTCCTTGAGGTCGAACGCGGCGCGTCCGCCTCCGTCGAGCCGCACCGCCATGTGGCCGCCCTCGACACGCTCCAGCGTACCCAACGTGCCGTTCTTCACGCCAAGTGAACGCTCGTTGCGCAGGAACATGATCCGGTCGCCGGCCGCGAAGTCGCGTGCGCCCCGATCGACGGTCACGCCCACGTCCTCACCCAGCCCGCCCGACGCGCGCACCCGCTCGCGCGCCTCCTGGTTCAGTTCGCGCACCTCGGCATTGGTGTGGGTGAGGATGATGCGGGTCTTGTCCGGATCGGCCTGGCGCTGGCGATCCCAGCCCTCCACCAGCTCGGCGCGCGCCTGCTCGCGCGTGTCGGCCGCCTGCACCATGCCTCGGTCGGCATAGGCGTGGATAGCCTCGGCCGTGCGGCCGGTCGCCAGCGCGCGCGTCGCATCCTTCTGCCAGTCCTCACGCTGCCTGCGGACCTCGGTGATCTCGGCCGCGCCGTGCGCTTCCGCGATCGACCGGAATGCCGCGCCGGCTTCGATCGCCTGCAACTGCTCCGGGTCGCCCACCAGCACCACCTTGGCGCCGGCGTCACGGGCATGGGACAGCACCCGCTCCATCTGGCGGGTGCCGATCATGCCCGCCTCGTCCAGCACCAGCACGTCATTACAGGTGAGCTGGTCGCGGCCCTGCGCCCAGCCATGTTCAAGACTGGCGATGGTGCGGGACCGGATGCCCGATCCGCCCTCCAAATTCTCGGCCGCGATCCCGGACAGCGCCGCGCCGCGCACCTGATAGCCCTCGCGCTCCCATGCCTCGCGCGCGACGCCCAGCATGGCGGACTTGCCGGTGCCGGCATAGCCGATGACCGACGCCAGCCCGCGGCCCTCGGTGATATGATCGAAGGCGTCGCATTGCTCGCCCGACAGCACCAGCCCACGCCCTTCAGCGGCCTCCAGAGCGCCGGCACGATGATGGTCGGCCACGCCATGCCCGTCGCGTCGCGCTAGTTCGTCGCCGGCCTTCTCCAGCCGTGCCTCCGTCGCGATCATCTCGCGAGACGTGAACCGTTCCTGGTCGCGCCCATCCTTGCCCAATGTCACCAGCTCGGGACTGGCCCGCACCGCCGCCATCACCTGGTCGAACTGCTCCTTGCCGTCCGAATGACGGAAGGCGAACGCGGCAAGGTCGCGGGTGGTGAAGGTCGCCTGTTGCCGGGTGATGCCGTCGAGCGCGATGCGCGGGTCGGCCGCGATCTTCTCGCCGTTCTCCCGCGCAATGCGCCGGTGATCGTCGGCCCGCTCGGCGTCCTCGCCGCGGTCGAGCCGGCGCATTCCCGCCGGGCCGATTTTGTGCTGCGGCTCCAGCTCGATGCCCTGATCGGCATAGGAGCGATGGTCGATCCGCCCCTCCAGCCCAAGCTCCGCCATGCGCTCATTGACGTGCGCCGCCCATGCCTCGCGCCAGCCCTTCAAAAGTTCGGCGCTGTTCCAGTCGCGGTTCTTCTTGCCGAACCCTTCCGGTCCAACCTCGCGCATCGCCAGCATGACGTGCGCATGCGGTTTCGGGCTGCCATCCTTGGCCTTGTCCCAATGCACGTTGAGGTCGGCGACCATCCCGCGCTTCACGAACTCCTTTTCCACGAAATCGCGAGCGAGGCTTACGCCCTGCTCCTCGCTCATCTCGCGCGGGATCGAGAACTCCACTTCGCGCGCCAGTTGCGCGTCCTTGCGCTTCTCCCCTGCCTCCACCTCGTTCCACAGCGTCGTTCGATCCGCCAGACGCTCCGGCGCGTCCTTCGGCAACAGCACCTCGGAGTGGATGACGCCCGTCTTGTTGGAGAAGTCATGAGCACGCCCGAGACGCGCGTCATGCAGCTCGGATGCTGAACGATACGCAGCAGACGCGACGGCACTGGAGCCGTTCGCTCGGCTGATGACCTTGGCGCTGAAATGATAGATCGCCATCGCGACTGCCATGATGCACTTCTTAGCGCACGTCGGCAACGACGTATAAGCGCGCACTCACGATCTGCTTTGCATCTCCTGATTGACTTGGTTCTGCCTTCTGATGTGGGTTGCCCTACCCTGTCGGTTTGCTAGGCTGCTACGATCAAGACGCGGACGATGGAGGCACCATGCGCAAGGTGCGGGACTATAACGCGGAGCTGAAGGCGCTGGAGGACAAGGCACGTGGCCTGAAGGCGCGCCGGGTCGAACAGCTCGGCCAGCTTGTTACCGCCACGGGTGCGGATGCGCTCGACATGGAAATACTCGCCGGCGTGCTGCTCGATGCCGCCGGATCGCAGAACGCGGAAGCGAAGGAGGCATGGCGCGTGAAGGGCGCGGCTTTCTTTCAACGGCGCGGGCGCAAGGGTGGCCGGACTGCTGGCGGCAACAGCGACGGCACAGGCGCGCAACCGGGCGCTGATCCTGCGTCTGGAAGCGGCGCGGCGTCGGACTGATACGCGGGGCTGGGTCGTGCAACGGCGCGAACGCACCCGCCACCTGATCGAACTGGGCGGCCTCGTCCAGAAGGCCGGCCTGGTCGATCTCGCCGACGATGATCGCGCGACCATTTACGGCGCGCTGCTGGAGCTGGTCGGCAAGGCGCGGAGCGATGATGCTGGCGATACGCTCGCCCTCTGGAAGCGGCGCGGCAAACGCGCCTTCGACGCGGAAGCAGAAACAGCAACATAGGGGGCGGGATGGCTTGGGTTCGCTATGGAATGTGGGATCGATGGCGGGACCTCACCCGCTTCCGCTTTGCATGCGAGATGGCACTGTCATCCTATCGCACCTACGTGAACGGCTTTCCAATCACGTCCACGGCCCCGCTGGTGATGACCGATCCTGCGGGCTCCAATTTCAAATGCGACCTGGCTGACTTCACCGGAGTGCTTAACGACGAGCAGCAGCTCTACCGGGTACTGTTCCCGTCCTACGTCGGTTTGGTGGAAGATTTGGGGCGCGAGCTGGTCGAGACGCTGCACGTCAAGAAAGGGGTCCAGCGAACCGCCTTCGTCGGTCTCGATCCGGCAGCCCCGATCGACCAGGCGGCCGAACACTGGATCACCGGCACGCCGGTCGAGGCGTGGGGCGCAACCATCCTGAAACTTGGCGGCCGTGGCTGGTCCAGCTTCAAGGGGGGCCGTCGCGGTGTGGTCGAAGCCGTCACCGTTCGAAATCTCTGCGCTCACGGTATTCCGGTCTTCAATCAAAGAGCCCTGAACCGCTTGGCCGCCGCCTCTACCCCGACACAGAAGCTGCCCGCGCTCGGCGATGCCATCGTCCTGGATCGCCCGACCTTCTCGCGTCACGTCGCCACCTTGCGGGGCTTCGCCCGATCGATGGCGGATGCGGCGGCTAACATGGCCGATGTGCCCTGATGGAGGCGACATGACCGCTCTCGACCTCGATGCCCTGCGCGAGCACGTGCGCTCGACCGGCTATCCCCGCGCCACACCCGATCAGGTCGCATTGTGGCGGGAGGACATGGAGGAATCCCGCGCCAATCTCGCGATCGAAGGCATGGACCTAGACGCGGAAGATGAAGCGCTGTTCGCCATGCTGCTGGAGGAAGGCCTGTCACCCGCCGCGATGGTGGAGGTGATCCGGAGCCTCTACCGGCCCGGACAGGCCGGCTGATGCCCGGCCGGCGGATCAGCCCGCTGTTCGCGGTCATCGTCGCCGCGGTCGTGCTGTTCGCCAGCCATAGCTGGCTCAAGGGCATCTTCGGCTATGGCGAGATAGCCACCGACATTCCGTTCCTGCTCGCCGGCGCGATCCTGTTCCTGGCCTGGCGCTTCAACCGTCGTGCCGCAATCCGGCGCAGTTCGCTGCTCGGCTCGGCCCGCTTCGGCGATCGGGCGGACGTGCGCCGGCTTCAGGAAAACGAAGGCCTCCTGATCGGCCGCTCCATCGAATCCGGCAAGCTGCTGCGCTATGACGGCCCCGCTCATCTGCTGACGATGGCGCCCACCCGGTCGGGCAAGGGCGTCGGCACGATCATCCCCAACCTGCTGACGCTCGACCGCTCGGTGGTCTGTATCGACCCCAAGGGCGAGAATGCCCGCGTCACGGCCCGTGCGAGGGCCGACAAGGGCAATGTGTGGTGTCTGGACCCCTTCGGCGTCTCCGGGCGTCCTGCGGCCCGCTACAACCCGCTGGCGTGGCTTGATCCCGCCAGCCCTGACCTTGCGGAAGATGCGCAGACGATCGCCGACGCGCTGGTCCATGATGCACCGGGACAATCGGGTGAAGCGCACTGGAACGAGGAAGCCAAGGCGCTGATCGCCGGCGTGATCCTGCACACCGTCGTCCACGAGCCCCCTGCCCGCGTCACGCTGGCAACCGTGCGCGACAAGCTCACCCGCGATCCCGCCGGCTTCGCCGCGCTGCTCGCCGACATGCAGGCCAGCACCGGCGCCGGCGGGCTGATCGCGCGCTCCGCCAACCGCCAGCTCGGCAAGTCGAACCGGGAAGCCGCGGGCGTGCTCTCCTCGGCGCAGCGACACACCCACTTCATGGACAGCCCGCGCCTGGTGGACAGCACCTCGGCGTCGGACTTCCGGTTTGCGGACCTCAAGGAACGGCCGGGCACGGTGTTCCTGTGCCTGCCGCCCGATCGGCTCGACACCTATGCGCGCTGGCTGCGCCTGCTGGTCGGGCAGGCCGTCACCGACATGGCGCGCTCCACTGCCCGTCCGGCAAGCCCCGTGCTGTTCCTGCTCGATGAGTTCGCCGCCCTCGGCCGACTGGAGCCGGTGGAGCGCGCGATGGGGCTGATGGCGGGCTACGGTCTCCAGCTCTGGCCGATCCTCCAGGACATGCACCAGCTCCGCGCGCTCTATGGCGAGCGCGCCGGCACCTTCCTGTCCAATGCCGGCGTGGTTCAGACGTTCGGGGTCAACGATCATGCGACCGCCGACATGCTCTCGCGCACGATCGGCGACACCACGATCGAATATGAGACTGTCAGCACATCACAGAAAACCAGCTGGTTCGACAGCCCGGACCATTCCACCAGCGTCAGCGGCCATGTCGCGGCGCGCAGGCTGGTGACGCCCGACGAAATCATGCGGATGCCGGCGGACACCCTCCTGCTGCTGCGCCAGGGCGAACGCCCGCTCTGGGCCAGGAAAATCCGCTATTACGATCAGCGCGAGTTCGGCCGCCTGTATGATCCGGCGTGATCGTACACCCCGGCTAGGGATCAACAGTGAGCTTTGGGATATCGCCTTACCTGCCCTGTCCTCTTGCCCCGACGTTCACAGGCACACACCGCCCCATCCGCTTGGCTTCTCCCGGAAGCCTGCGGCCGATAGGCCGCTCTTGTGACGGCGTAAGCCGGCACGCAGCGGAAGCGCATTGGCCCAAAAGGCCAATTCTGCATGTATCTGAGCTGGCTGCTCGGAGCATCCGTGGGGTTAAGAGATTCTGTTAAATAGGAATCGTTAAGAAGGTTAAGGGCAAAAAATGGGCCAAAAAACCCACGTTTTCTGCGGCCTTCAGGGAACCCTCGGTGTGTGATCCCACGTGATTCGGTGTGTGATCCCACGATAGCAGGGTGTGTGATCCCACGACGCTGCGGTGTGTGAAACCACGACAATTCGAGTTCGATCTAGACTGCGAAAGCCACTGCCTGACTATGCACGGTGCGCCAGCCTAGAGCCTTTTTTGGTTTCGTCGTGGCGCTGCGGTGTGTGATACCACGATAGTCAGCGTCCGCGAGCGAGCTTGTCCATAAGATCGTCCACCTCGGCGGCACGGCGGCGATCGGCTTCGACCCGGTTCCGCCGCTCTTGCTCGGCCTCCAACCTAGCCGCTAGCGCCAATGCCTCGGCTTCGCCACGTAGGCGGAACAACACGGCAGGGCTGCCGTCTGCGGTGGCCGCCATTTCCATCGTGTAATCGGGAAGCTGGTCGGCCTCCACGACTTTGCGGAGCATCCTGTTGAACTCCTTGGGCTTGCTGTCGCTGCCTGTCTTGTCGCGCAGCACCTCCACCCGGCACGTCCACCCACCCTTCTGGTTGCCGGCATGCTTGCGCGCGATGCGGTACAGGGCGCGCTCCAGCCCGCCGGTCAGCAGGAAATAGTCCTGGTGCATGGTGAGCAGCGACCGCTCCCCCACGATGCCCTCATAGACCCAATCGGACAGGGTGACTGTCATGCCTCGCGGCTGATCCGTATCGGGGTCCACCTCCAGCGTCCACTTGTCGAGCCAGTTGAAGCCGGCCTTGGTCCGCCGCTTCGGCGCGCGGATGGATGTCGATATGGAGGTCGTCTGAAGCCGCTGGAGCGCGGCTTGCAACTCCTGATAGGCCCGGCCACTGGTGTCGCGCTTGATCGCCCTTAGCAGGTCATAGGACGTGGTTCTAAGCGTCCGTGGGAGGTCGTTGACCCCCTGCTCCCGCATCCGATTGAGGGTCGAGGCTGCCCATATGAGAATATCGGCATCCCATATCGTCGCCATGCCGTATGCCGGTATCGCCTCGATCTTCACCCACGTTTCGCCGTCCGGACTGCTATATTCGATCGGCTTCACCCGTTTGCGCTTCTGAAGCGAGAAGAACGGCCGCTCCATCGTCTCCCGCTGATCCTTGAGCGGAAGATCGCCCATCAGCGGGATGAATAGGTCGAACTCAGGGTTAGGGTTCGGGCGTTTGGTCATGTTGTATCAATCCTGGCATCCTGCACGCGTGATGTTGTGCAGGTGTGCACACTATCACGCACGGCCAAATTGCCGGTCGGCATCGTACTTGGCGACCAGTTCGCTGATCGCTTCGGCGAGAAGGTCTTGATGGCTGCGCCTCGTTCGTGCCGCTAAGACCCGGAAGGCCTCGGCCGTTGGGTCTGCCGGGTCAAAATAGGCGCCAAGATGGTATTTGCCTGGCCGCTTCCCGCTCGATCGGGCGCTGCTCGCCGGCGACGCCGGAGTTGCGGCTGGGGGATTCTCCGCCTCGGCCTCGCGACGGGTTTGTGGCGCCACTGCCGGAGCCAACAGAGATGTCCGCTTTGCCATGTTCAAGCCTTCACGTTTGCAGGTGTGCAATTTATCAAATCATCAAGGAGGTGCTTGTGCAAGGCTGCAACCTCTTGGGCAGCCTTACCCTTTGGCTCATGCTCGATGACGCCCAATCCGTAGGGCCAAGCCGCACGATAGGCGCTACGCTCTCGTAGGACGGTGCGCGCGACCCGGAGGCCGGTTGCTTCGGCAAGCGTCCGCGCATCATCCAGCAATGTGGACGCGGTTGGGGGAGCGGCGTTCAACACAACGACGCCTGTCCGTCCGGTGCTGGTGATGAGTTGAGAAGTCCGCTTGATTGCATCCAGGTCGATAAGCGAGGGACGGCAAGGGATCACCACGAGGTCCGCGCGCTGGGCTGCGGCTGCGGCTTCCGCACCGGCGGCTGGCGGCGTGTCGATGATGGTCAGAGCGAAGCCGTTTGCTTCGGCAGCATCTATCGCTTGGTCGAGCCGGCGCGCGCTGATCGGCTCCACATGCGGTAGTTCGGCCTCACGCCGTTCGCTCCACGCCGTCGCGCTTTCCTGCGGATCAAGGTCAAACAGCGCTGTTTTAATCCCAGCGGCCTGAGCGGCGACCGCAAGATTCACTGCCAGCGTCGTTTTGCCGACACCGCCCTTTTGCGCTGCAAGTGTGATAATCTGCACGTGTGCACACCTTCATTTCTGATACTGTGATGTTATGCACGATATCAGGACGGCACAACCCTGCTGTGGCTCGCGACTGGTGGTTTGTGGCTCCAACCTGCATCCGATAACGCGAAATGCACCAGTTCGGCGTTGTCGATCGCGGGCGGCTCGCCCTTCCGCCAGAAGCGCAACATCTTGTCTCGGTCGTCCAGATTGGATTCCGTGACGACGGCGCGCACCGCTTGAATGAACTGCCCGTGGCTGAACACGTAGGCGAGGCCGGGGGAGGGCAGGGCAGCAAGCCGCGCAAGCGCCGCTTCAGCGCGGCGAAGCAATGTCCCGAAGCTTTCTGCACCGTCGCCATCGCAGTAGGTCGGATCGGCGTCGGTCCAGTACCGCTCCAGATGGGGCATCCGCTCGCTGCTGCGCGTGCCGTTCCAGCGGGAAGGCTGGAGATAGGTGAACTCCTCGATCGGCCATACCTCCACCGGCACATCGGGGAAGCGCTGGATTGTGGCCTCGGCCGTTTGACGGGTGCGCAGGTAGGGAGAGGTCACGATCAACGTGGGCACCTCGGTCCACGCCCGCGCCACCTCGCGCGCCTGGCGCCATCCCAACTCGGTAAGTTCGATGGATGCAAGGTCATGGCAGGGCACGCCGGCGTTGCCGGTGCTTTGGCCATGACGGATGAATACGGCCCTCATGCCGCAGCCTCCTTGGCCGCCAGTTCTCGCAATCCCTTGTAGAGCGTCGTGCGGCTCACTCCGTATCGCTCGGCCACGGCCGTCACGGTCGCCTCCGGATCGGTCAACAGCAACCGGGCTTCGCGGAGTTGCCTGGAGGTGAGGGCAGGGGGGCGTCCGCCCATACGGCCGCGGGCACGCCCTGCGGCGAGGCCGGCCCGGGTACGCTCGCCGATAAGGTGCCGCTCGAAATCGGCGAGACTGGCGAAGATATTGAACACCAGCTTGCCCGATGCCGTGGTCGTGTCGATCGCCTCGGTGACGCTCTCGAAAGCGACGCCGCGGTCCGCCAGCTCGTTCACCGTCGCGATCAGGTCCGGGAGTGATCGGCCAAGCCGGTCGAGCCGCCACACCACCAGCGTATCGCCAGCGCGCAAGGCCTTCATCGCCTGCGCCAGTTCGGGCCGGTCGGCGTGTTTGCCGGATGCGTGCTCCGAATAGATCGGCTCGCATCCCTTGGCGCGCAGCACGTCGAGTTGCGGAGCGAGGTCCTGGTCGGCCGTGGACACGCGCGCATATCCGATCCGGCGTGTGCCGGCATGGCCGGGGAGGGGGGTAGCAGCTATGTTCAACATTCAACCTGCATCAGGGTTTTCTGATCGCAGTTTCTCGCACGGGTTGTTGAACAGTTCAACGCCGTAAAACGCTAGCTTTCCTGCTGCTGCCGGTGGTGTGCATCAAACGGCCGGGCCTGTTGAAAAATGCCGGACATGCCGGGTTGCTCCTTCGTTCCACCCCTGCCGAGAGGAGCGCCGCCATGATGGGGCCAGCCTGTCGCGGTGGGCGGGAAGGGGCGTCCCACCGCACCATAGAAGCCATGTTGCCCGCAGGCCACCTGCTGCGTCGCATCGATCGATGTCTCGACACCAGCGAGCTGAGGCGCGTACTGGCCGGTCACTACAGCGCGCGGGGGCGACCATCTGTCGATCCCGAGCTGCTCATCCGCATGTCGCTGATCGGCCGCATCTACGCGATCACGTCCGAGCGGCGCCTGTGTGAGGAACTGCGCTACAATCTGGCCTATCGCTGGTTCTGCCGCCTCGCGCTGGGAGACAAGGTTCCGCACCACTCGACGTTCAGCAAGAACCGGCATGGCCGCTTCCGCGACGCCGGCGTTTTCCGGGTTCTGTTCGAGAGCACGGTTCGACGCTGCATCAGTGAAGGGCTGGTTGGCGGAAAAGACGCCGCGATCGACGCGTCGTTCATAGCCGCTGATGCGAGCTGGCAACGTAAGACCGTCCCTGGTTACCTGCCGTATGTCGCCAACGCGTCGCGCGCGGTTCGGGAATGGGTGCAAGACACAGGAGATGCCGTCTGGGAAATGGCGCGCTCGAAAAGCTTTCAAGGCATCTCTCGCACCGACCCTGCCGCGGCTTGGTCGGCGCGAACGGTGCGTGGTCGGTTCGGCTACGCCCTCAATGCACTGGTCGACACCCCGAGTGGCGTGGCGCTTGATGTCGAGGCGACGCCGGCTCGCTTCGCGGATGAGGTCGATGCCGGCCGGGTCATGCTCGCGCGGTCGGCAGACCGGTTCGACTTCAACCCGAAGCGGGTTGCTGCCGACAAGGCTTACGGCAGCGCCGGCTTCCTCGGCTTCGTTCGGAATCACGGCGCAATTCCGTACATCCCCGTGATCGACCGGACGCAGCAGACCAAGGGCAAGCTTCCGCGAACGGCCTTCAGCTACGATCGTGACACCGACAGCTTTACCTGTCCGACCGGTAGGACGCTCCGGCACCATGCCTTCCATCCTCCCACCGGCGTACACCGTTACGCGGCGGATGTTCGGGATTGCGAGGCGTGCGTGCTTCGGAAGAAATGCACGACGGCGCGGCGTCGTACCCTGGTCCGTCTGGACGACGAGGACGTTCGCGATCTTGCCAGAGCCGAGGTGAAAACGGGGCTCTACAAGCGGTCGATGCGGTTGCGGCGCGGGGTCGAACGGTTCTTCGCTGACGCCAAGGGCAAGCATGGCATGAGGCGGCTTCACCTGCGCGGTATTCGCGGTGCGGAAGAAGAGTTCCTGATCGGCGCGGCGGTGATGAACCTGATGATACTGGCGCGACCACATCGACCGACCGGCAAGCCGCGCCGAGGTGTCTGCGTCCCCGCGGCCCTGACCCCGGCTGCCATCTCGGCCCGGTCGATCCAACATGACGTGATCGTCTCGCCCGCTCGGCAATATGCCTGATCGCTGAAGCTCATCCCGGTTCATCACGCGGCGCGCAGTCGTTCTTTGCGATACGGCACACCGTCGAGCAGTGCCTGGCCCGGCGCCTTGGGCGTACCGTCACCGTTCACGTACATATAAAGCGTCGTGGTCGTCATCCCGAGACGGCGCGCGACATCGGCTGCGATCGCATTGCGATCGGACATGGCGGCCATCGCCATCGCCAGCGTTGCCTTATCCATCTTGCGGGGTCGTCCACCCATCCGCCCCCGGGCGCGAGCCGCAGCAAGGCCCGCCTGTGTGCGCTCAGCGATCAGTTCGCGCTCGAACTCGGCGAAGGCGGCGAAGATGCCGAAGGCGAGGCGTCCGTTAGCGGTCGTGGTATCGATCTGCGCGCCGGCGCCCGCCAGCACCTTCAGCCCGATGCCGCGCTCGCGCAGCGCCTCGGCCGTGATGACCAGATGTCTAAGGTCGCGCCCAAGGCGATCGAGCTTCCAGAGGACCAGTGTGTTTCCGGGCTGCAGTGCCTTCAGGCACGCCGTCAGGCCGGGGCGGGCGTCATGCCGACCCGACGCGAGGTCTTCATAAATCCGCGAAAGATCGACGCCCGCGGCTAGCAAGGCGTCGCGCTGCGGTGCGAGCGTCTGTGACCCATCGGCCTTGGACACCCTCACATATCCGATGAGCATCGTTATCCTGCCAGAAAAGATATTCAACACCCTGCAATGTGCCGGTGGTTTCCGCAACGGGTTTTCCGATTGTGAGAGTGCGTCGACGAGGTAAAATCGTCGATCGCCAGAAAACCGGTCGTTTATCTGGCAGTCGGAAGCACGGGAGCCATTTGGGGTCGGTACATAGGACGGACCCAGATATACGCTCTCATGACTGCCATCCGAGACGCTGGCCGAGTTTACCTTGTCGCTGGCCGCAAGACCAGCGTTCGCATTGACCTTGGCGGGTGTGCCGCGGACGCCTGAT
>NZ_JAFCUK010000022.1:0-40681 GCF_049896485.1 Sphingomonas sp. DC4900 | reverse complement strand
GCCCGCCCTACGCCGCAACCAGCACGAACAGTGCGCCCGTCATACCCGTTACGCTGCTCGACGAAGGGGGTCCCTTTTGCACGCCGATAGGGGGTCCTTTTTGGACGCCGATTGACATCGCCGACACCGCTCAGCAGGCCGGTGGCACCGCGCACGATCTCGACGCGATCGTAGATGGACACGTCGGCGATCGTCTCGCCGCGATCGCCGCCCAGCGCCCAGGCGGTGGGCACGCCGTCGATCTGGGTGTTCCTGATCTCGAAGCCGCGCGCGAAGAACGAATTGCGCACGTCGTCGGTCTCGTTGACTGCGACGCCGACGCCGTTCTCGATCACATCCCGCACGCTGGTCAGGTTCTGGTCGATGATGCGCTGTGCCGTGACGACGCTGACCGACTGCGGTGTCTCGCGAACCGTCAGCCCAAGCCCCGTCGCCGTGTCGATGCGGTCAGGAACGGTATATCGGCCGCGAACGAGGATCTCCTTGCCATCATCACCCTGCACCGCCTCTTCGGCATCCTGCTCGCTGATATGGCCGGTCGTCTGCGCTTTTGCTGAGAGCGAGCACACCATGGAGGCGAGCGCGCAGGCGATCAGAAATGGTGTCTTGCGGCGCATGAGAGTCCCCAATTCGTGGTGCGGGCCGCTCAGGCTCTCGCTATGAAACGACATCTATCGGCAATGATAACGTTTCGCAATAGCGTGGACTTGTGCTTCCCAATGCGATATGTGCTGCGGCCTATTCATCGGAGCGGTCGCCTTGGCGAACGAACGCGGCCAGCGAGGCTGATCGAGCATGTTACCATCTGGAAGTTTCACCGGCCGCCGAGGGGAAACGGCGCGTAGGTGGCGTCGGCGGGGAGACGGCGGGCTCCGTCTCTTGGCTGCCATGCCGCTCGGTTATTGCGTCGCCAGTCTCTGGGCGATGGCTCTGGCAAGACTGCTACCGATGTCGAACGAGGCTGCGACAATCACCGCGACGCTGCTCGCGTTCGCGCTGTGCGCGGGGTTCGCGATGTGGGCCTATGCGGCGCGTAGCGGCTGGCTTGCCACCTGGACGCTGCTCGTGTCGGGCAGCGTCGCTGGCGCGATCGTCTGTGCCTCGATCTGGTCGACGGGCCGTTCATGAGCAAGGTCTTCCGTCAGTCGCAGGCCACGCTCCATACGTGGTCGGGGTTGCTGCTCGGCTGGGTGCTGTTTATCATCTTCGTCGCGGGGACGGCGGCCTATTGGCGCGAGCCGCTCAACCGCTGGATGCGGCCGGAGACGCCGCGCGTCGACCGACCAATCGACGCACTGGCCGGCGCGCAACGGTTCCTGGCGCACACGGCGCCCGACGCAAAGACGTGGTACATCACTCTTGCTGGCACCGATGGCCCGGGCACGACCGTTTTCTGGCTGCCGCAGCCTGATCCGAATGCGAAGGGCGAGCGGCGACGTTGGCGTGACACGTTCGCGCTGATCGGCGCGGATGGCGTGCCCGCCGCACACGACACGCGGGGCGGCGATTTCTTCTACCGCTTCCATTTCGACCTTCACTACATGCCGGTGCTCTGGGCGCGCTGGCTGGTCGGGTTTGCCGCGATGATGATGCTGGTCGCGATCCTGACGGGGATCGTGACGCACAAGAAGATTTTCAAGGACTTCTTCACGCTGCGCCGGGAGAAGGGCCAGCGTTCGTGGCTCGATGGCCACAACGCCACCGCCGTGCTCGGCCTGCCGTTCCACCTGATGATCACCTATACCGGCCTCGTCACGCTGGCGACCATGCTCGTGCCCTGGGTGACGGTTGCCACTTATCCCGACAGCACGAAGCTGTTCACCGCGCTGTTTCCCACCGCCGGAAAGGTCATCCGCGCCGACCGCCCCGCACCGCTGGTCGATCTGGCGGCGTTAGTGCGCGACGGCGAGCACCGGCTGGGCGGCCCGATCGGCTTCATCGAGGTCGCCGAACCCGGCGACGCCGCAGCGCGCGTCACCATGACC
This sequence comes from Sphingomonas sp. DC4900, assembly GCF_049896485.1. Lineage (NCBI taxonomy): Bacteria > Pseudomonadati > Pseudomonadota > Alphaproteobacteria > Sphingomonadales > Sphingomonadaceae > Sphingomonas > Sphingomonas sp. DC4900. The sequence continues at coordinate 38,696 of NZ_JAFCUK010000022.1, read as the reverse complement.
CGCGCCAGCCGGGCGAGCCTGTCCACCTATGGTACGCGCGTCGCCTATGACGGAGTCACCGGCCGCCCGATCTGGCGATCGCCCCCGCCGAACGGCGCGGTCACGACGTACGGCGCGATGATCGGCCTTCACGCCGGTCGCTTCGGCGACCTAATGATGCGCTGGTTGTATTTCCTGTGCGGACTGGGCGGCACGGTGATGGTCGCCAGCGGCCTCATCCTGTGGACGGTGAAGCGGCGCGAGAAGCTGCCCGATCCGCTCTGGCCGCCGCTGGGTTTCCGCATCGTCGAGCGGTTGAACATCGCGGTCATTGCCGGCTTCCCGCTCGGCTGCTCCGCATTCTTCCTTGCCAACCGGCTGTTGCCGCTTGCGACCCCCGATCGGGCGGAGCGCGAGATCACGATGCTGTTCGCCGCCTGGGGCATCGCCGCGCTGGCGGCGCTGGGCTTCAAGCCGGTGCGCGGCTGGTCAGTGCTGCTTGCCGCGACCGGGATCGGGCTGGTCGCGGTGGTGGCCTGTGACTTGCTGGTGCTGCACCGGGGCCTCGTCCAGTGGATCGCGGGCGCCGACTGGCCGATGGTCACGGTCGATGCCGTATTGCTCGTGCTGGCGACCGGTTTCGGCTGGACGGCGCGCCGCGTCGCCCGTCACCAGCCCCGCGTCCACAAGTCCCGCCCGATCCAAACGGCTGTTGGTACGCCTCGCCTGCCAGAAGCGGTCGCGACGGAATGATCGTCCTTGCTACCCTGCTTGCGCTTGCCGCGTTCCTGGCGTTCGGTCTTGCAACTGACCGCCATCACGAACCCCGTTTCGGCCGACGCCTGCCCGCCCCGGACGCCCGCCGCTGGCGCCTGGCCGGCTGGACGTTGCTGGCGGTCGCCTTCGTCTTGGCGATCATGGCGCGGGGGTGGGTATTCGGGCCGGTGCTGTGGACCGGCCTGGTCATGGCCGGCGCAGCGTCTAGCTTCCTCTGGCTCAACCTTCAGCCACCGTCACGGAAGGCCAATCGATGAGTGGAGACGATACGAACCTCCGCGATGAGGCCGGGCTCCGAAGGGTCGCCGATATCCCATGGAAGACCGCTGCAATGCTGAGGGCAAAGAATCCCCTCAAGGTTTGGCAGTCTGGCAGCCTGTGTGGCCGAGTTCATGTTGCTGGATGATGCTCAACGATCTTTAGCGCACATCACTATTTCCGGATGCTTAAGCCTTAACGGTACCGCTGCTACTCGTAAACTTCCGGGCTGACACGATTCATACTCTGGCGGTTCAAATCGCTTTAGCCGGTCCGCGTCGCGCGCGCCGGTAGGGCTTAAAAGGCATTCGGCCGATTCCTGGCGCCGATGCCACAAAGGCGCAACGTTGATCGGCTAAATTATGTTCGGCCCATAAACTGCAGACGCGAAGCAGACCTGATAAACGCGTTAGCGCTTCTCCCATTCTTGCTCACGCTCTAGCGACAGCCGATCGCGCCCAGCGGTAAGCAGAGCTTGCTCGCGCCCGTTCTCTTTGAAATGCACGGCGAAATCCTGTGCACTGACGTCACCCTCAACTATCCGATCTTCAGGAGACGCGACGTGGCCCAAATAGCGAAGGCTGAGGTCGTAATGACTCGACCAGAAAAATGGCGCGTCATCGTAGCCGGCTGAGACCTGTCCTAGCAGATGCCGAGCCAGCCATTGTCCCATGCGCTGCGCCACTACCCAATGCTCTACCCGGATCGAACGCCCAAGACGACGATCGGGTGCGCTGGCAATATCTCCAATGGCGTGGATCGCAGCGTCGGAAGTGCGCAGATGATCATCAACCTGAACGCCCCCGCCATCCGCCTTCTCTGCCAACAACAGTCCGGCTGCCTGGGCCAGTTCCAGCCGCGGTGTGACGCCAATGCCCGCAACGATTAGGTCGCCTTCAACGCGGGTGCCGTCGTTCAATGTCGCCACGCTACCATCCCACCGCGCGACATGACGATCCGCATAGAAAGTCACGCCTTTCGCGCGGTGCAAGTCACGCACCATTACCCCAACCTCGTTGCCAGCGGTCTTTTGCAGTGGCAACTCGGTGTCAGATATGACTGACACCTCGAGCCCGCGTGCAATCAACGAGGCCGCGACTTCCAGACCGATGTAGCTCGACCCAACGACGATAGCTCGTGTTGCCTGCGTGCTCGCCGTGATCAGGTGATCGGCATCGCTTACTGTCCGCACCACGTAGACGTCGTTTCGCTCAGCCCCGTAAAAATCTGGGGATAGCGGTTCAGCGCCGGTGGCGAGGATAAGGGTGTCATAGGGGAGGGTGACACCGTCATCGAATGCCACCTTCTTGTCTTCGCGCATGATCGCGGCGACGCGCACCCCGGTATGGAGGGTGACACCGTCCATAGTAGGCAAAGTCATGCCATCACGATCGGCTTTACCGGCCAGATATTGCTTCGAGCAGAAGGTGCGGTCGTAGGGTGCGTCGGCTTCGTCGCTTATTAGGGTCACTGAGGCACCCGCACCGTGCCGCGCCAGCATCTCGGCGCAGGCATGGCCCGCGGCCCCTGCACCAACGATGACGATCTGCCCCATCTCGGGCGCGGACGAGTTCGAAACCCGGATGTCGGCGGACGATGGCGCACCGACCCGGATCACTCCGTCCTCTTCCGTGACCTCGAATTTTGCCAAGGGCTGAAAGGCAGGCGCTCCAACCGCCTCGCCTGTTGCGACGTCGAATCGAGCGTGGTGCCAAGGGCAACGGATCGTGCCGTCGACCAAGATGCCCTCCGACAGCGGGGCCTTGAGATGCGTACACATACCAGAAAGCGCACACACTCGACCTTCATGCCGAACGAGCACCACGTCGGTGCCGTTAACTTTGGCCGCGACGATCTGTCCCTCCGTCAAATCGGTTGAGTCAATGCCGTTCACCAGATCACGTTTCACCATCGCCGCGCCCTTCCGTCCAGATGCCCAATTAGTCCGCGCGCTGCAGCGATGTTGCGGCCAAATGCTCGCCGATGAACCACACTTGGGGCTCGCCAGTGCGAATGATGTCGCTCACCAGCAGGTCGTTCGTGCCGTCATCGCCTGACTCATCGGCGGCCTTCGCGCCTTCGTGCGCCTCTTCCAGTACGATGCGATGCGCCTCCAGCAATCGCGCGAGCATCGTCGGTACATCCTCGCGCCCCTTTGGCGGACGCGGAATTTTAGTCAGTTCGGCCACATCATGCGGGGTTGCGATGCTAATCCCGCCCAGCGACTGGATTCGTTCGGCAACCATGTCTACTAGCTCGGCTTGCTTCTCATAATGTGCGTCTAGCAGCAGATGAAGCTGATAGAAGGTCGCACCCGACATCTGCCAGTGATGCTTTTTGTATAAGTCGCGCAGCATCATCGTGTCAGCCAGGACTTGATTGAGAATCTCGACGCTTTGCTTGCGCGCGTTGTCTGACAGGCCAAGTGGCAGATCCTTCAACGTGCCGAACGCCTGAATTTCGCGATATTCGATCTGATACTTGGGTTGCGCCTGATCTTTTTTTGCCATGATTTCGCTCCGGTCCCATCGACGTGCTGCCAAAGTGATTGGTATGCCTAAGGGTTCCCTTGCATCCATACGGGTCCCAGGCGCACGCACCCCAATAGCGGTCGGACGGGCTCCGTCAGACAAAATGCACTGGCTGTGCTGATGGGCTGCACGGGGTCGGGCAGGAGCTTGCCCGCGCTCGCAAGCCAGCTTCGCCGTTTCGGTACTTCAACTCCTCGCCCAAGGTGATTCGGCTGGTGGTGCTAATGTACGTCCGGTTCCCGCTGTCGCTGAGAAACGTGGAGGATCTGCTGTTCGAGCGCGGTATCGACATCTGCCACGAAACGGTGCGGCTGTAGTGGAACAGGTTCGGTCCGCTCTTCGCCGGTGACATCCGCCGCCAGCGGGTCAGCCGGATGCGCGACTTTCGTCATTGGCGCTGACACCTAGACGAGATGTACGTGAAGCTGAATGGCGAGATGGTCTACCCGTGGCGCGCGGTGAATCACGAGGGCGAGGCACTGGAGACCTATGTCACGAAGACGCGCGACAAGGGGGCGGCGCTGGCCTTCATAAAGAAGGCTATGAGGCGCCACGGTGCACCCGAGACGATCACGACGGACGGCCTGCGCAGCTACGGTGCCGCCATGGATGAACTGGGCTGCCGCGACCGACAGGAGATCGGTCGCTGGGCGAACAACAGGCTAGAAAACAGCCATCTGCCATTCCGACGAAGTGAGCGGGCGATGCTGCGGTTCAGGCAGACGAAGACGCTACAGAAGTTTGCGTCCGTCCACGCCAACGTCCACAACCACTTCAGCCTCGAGCGCCACCTCATCGACCGCCAGACCTATCGCGAACGACGCTCCGCCGCACTGGCGGAGTGGCAGGGCCTTATAAGCTAGGCCGCGGCCTTCAAAGACCGACATGCATCGTGTGAAGAGCGGTTCGCGTTAGACTGACAGCACCCAGTCGGCCAATGAGATCAGAGGTGCGATCGCTGACGTCGGCATTTGATAAGGCCCGCTGTTCGCCGCGTCGCCGGTGAGCGGCAGAAATGTCACACTTTTCGCCGATCCGCGTCCTCGACACGTCGCTTCCAGCGAGCGGATCACTTAACATGAATGAGTGACCGAAGCTGGGAAGCGAGCAGGGCGGCCTGAACGTCCACTTGTGGGTCGTGCAGGACCTAGCTGGCGTCGGAGTAATGCATGAGCAGAATAGAGAGCCCGCGGAAGCGGGCTCTCTCAAACTGGTGTGGCCGGGGGGATTCGAACCCCCCGCTTGGCGGTACTCCGGTCGCTTAGATCAGATGCTTTGCGTCCCATCGCTTGCGTGGATCAGCCCCACCGTGGACCACGTTCCCGCCTGCTTCACCTTGCACCTTCAAGTCTACGTGTGCACTCATGTGAACCTCCATTGGTGGTAAGTGAACGTTGATGTCCACTGTACTTACGATGGTGATCCCGATGGCGACTGCCCACGCGACGATGGCGACGCTCCGCTTTTTTCCGACCCTCACTTCCGAACTTTTCGACGCGATCGCGCCATGGCTGCCTTATGCCAGTTCGCCGGCTCATCGGCAACATCTTGGTTACAGGCAGAGTGCCGCACCGCCCGGTTGGCGTTTAGGAAATTGAAGAAGCAGCTTAGAAACCCTGGACCGGCTATCGCACCTCGATCAGCCCGCGCCCGATGTGTTGATGTACAAAAGTCCGGGTCTGTGGGCGGCGCCTGGCGTCGCCCCTCAAACAACCCCTGCTAATTTTCAACCGTGCTTCTACATCAAACGCATGCTTGATCTACATCGAGCATGATTGGTGTCGCTTCGCGAGGAAAGTCAACGCATGACCGATAACAAGGGAAATGCAGATATCGCAGTCCTGAAGGCCGGTGACATTGTCCTCATAAGAGGACGAGTGGAGCGTATCATCGAAAAAAAGGAGATTAGATCAAAGGAGGGCAAAGGCGCACGCGCGGCTGCAATAATTCGGTACAAGGAAATCGTCATCGGCGTCCCGTTCTACACTACAGGGGGAGGAAGGCCGGAACGCGAATGGATCGGTGGTGGACGTTATTTAATCGCTGGAACTGCCCAAAACGGCTTGAAGAATGTTTTTCCCCAACTCGGGATCGATAACGCTTGCATCCTCGAGCAGGAAAATCTCCTAAAGCCGATCGGCAAGCTCGATGAGGTCGACCGGGAGATCCTAGTCGATCGGTTTTGGGATCAGCTCGGTCGCGACGTCGAAAAGTTGTAGAGGCTGCCTTGGCACAAAATCATCGTCGCCACTATCGCTCTGCGTCGGACAGGATTGGGCCAGATTACCGTTCTGCGGCTTTCGTCGAGGATGCGAGCTGACCTGAACGAATGTCTGAAGTTCGGAAGCGTTAAACGTCTGCCCAATGTCACTTTGTGGGTCTGGCCGGCCGCCGTTACTCATCTGAGATGGGGTCTGTCCGCTTGACTTGTTGCGAGGCTCTTCATTTCCGCGGCCTGCGCAGCACTGAGGGTTGGCAAGCGTCGCCACCGTGACGCGCCGGGGCCGCGGCTGCCGAACTCGCTGAACCGCGCCTTTTCGGGCTGCAGCATGTGGCGGGGATTACCGTCGCGACCGGTATACCACATCTCCGTCCACCCAGCGGTGGCGATGTGCGCGTCCATCCAGCAATTCAAATAGGTGGCCATGCCCACTGCTTCCGGATTGCCGTATTGGCCGTCGGCAAAGCGTTTCGACGGACGCCAAGGCCGGCCGAGAAAGACGCTGCCGTCGGCGACATCCGGATCACGGGTCAGGCGACAATGGTCGAACACCAGGCCGAACGGCTGCGTCATCAGCGTGCTAGGCGCTGCGATATACCCCGTCACCTGACGCGGATCGGGGCGAAGCCTCGAGTGGATCTCGCATCGTTCGAACAGCGCGGCGCCCGCGCCGAAGATGAAGTCATAACTGCCGCTGATCGTGCAGTCACGTAGGACGACGCGGCCGGCGTCGGGGAAAAACGTGTCCTGATGGCTATGGATGTCGACCGCGTCGAGCCTCGCGCGGTCGCTTCCCTCGGCCAGACGCAGGGCGACCGCCTGCGGCCCGGCGGGATCGTCCGACAGCAGGCGCGGACCGGTCTTGCGCATCTCCGCGATGCCATCGAAATCATTGGCGATGGTCAGGTTACGGGCGGCGAAGCCGGGCGCGGAGACGGTCAGCGTCGCGGTGCGATACGTGCCGTAATGTTTGCCGTCGGGCGCGGTCATTCCGGATGCTGCGGTAAAAGCGATCCGCGTCCGCTTCCGGTCTTCACCGATGAGCGCCACATCGGGCGTGTCGATCACATGCTGGCCACGCCATTCGCCATCCGCCAGCCAGATGCGGTGTCCACCCGCCCGTGGTACCGCCGCCAGCGCGGCGCCAAGGTCGGCGAAGCGGCGCCCGGCGGGAACGTCGCGCCGGGCAGCGGGAGCAACGACCGTATCGTAGCGATCCCTCGCAGGTGCAGGATCGCCGACCAGCCCTGCTGCGACACCGCTGATGAGCAACTGTCGGCGATCGATCATGCATTTGTCCTCGTAATAGAAAAAAAGGCGCGGCCGGGGAGGCGTGACGAGGCCGCGCCAAGTCGGTCAGAAAGCGTAGCGGACACCCAGATAGAACTGCCGCCCTGTGTGGCTGTTCACGAGGATGCTATCCCGGTTGGTGTCGGTGAACTGCTGATTGAACTGGTCGGTCAGGTTCAACCCTTCCAGCGTCAGCTTGATATGGCTGTTGAGCGCATAGGAAATTGACGTGTCGAAGGTCAGGGTCGATCGTACGCCATCGGCGTCGTTGAAGCTGGTCCCGCTGGGCACTGCCGTCAGGTAATTGTCGCGATAGGCGGCAGAGACGCGGGCGCTGAACGCCTTGTCCTCGTAATAAAGGGTCGCATTGAAAGCGTTTTTGGACAGACCTGTCAGGTCGGCCTCGATGAAGCCGCTCGACGCCAGTGTCGACAGATAGCGGATTTTTGAATCCACGAACGTGTAGTTCAGCAGGGTGCCGAAATTGGCGAGAGCTCCGGGCAGGAAGCTGAACGGCTGCTGGTAGTTGATCTCCAACCCCTTCAGTGATCCACCCGGCGTGTTGACCGGCTGGCTGAAAGTGAACTGGTCGTTTGCCGAAACGCCGAGGCCGGTCAGAAGGGACGTCGGCAGGCCGGATGCGCTGAACGGCTGGGTAACCCGCGCCGTCTGGATGAACGACTTGATGTCCTTGTAGAACAGGCCGATGCCCAGGAAGGCGCGCGGCGCGAAATACCATTCGGCTGACAGGTCGAGCGTGTTGGCGCGGATCGGCTCGAGCTGCGGGTTGCCTGAGCTCACCGAGAAGACACCGACCGTGCTAAGGCTGCCCCCCGGCGTCACCGAACCCAGATTGGGCCGCGTCATCACCTTCGCAGCCGCCAGCCGGATGAGGACATCGGGCGTCACCTCTGCGGTCAGATTGAGCGCGGGAAGCCAATCGTCATAGGATCGCGTGACGCTGACCTGTTGGGCCGATCCCGCGACCAGCTGATAGCCGCGTGATTCCTGGCGTGTATGCACGTATCGGACGCCGATATCCCCGCGGATCGGAATACCGATATCCGCCTTGAAGTCTGCCTGCACATAGCCAGCCGTGTCCGTTTCCTGCACGCCGCGAATATTGCCCCGCGCGTTGGCGTTGCTCGCGCCGCTGAGCGTGAACAGACCGGTATTGCTGTAGATATCGAACAGCTTCGCGAATGCGTCGATGTCGGGTGTGATCCACGACGAGACATTGCCGGCGGGATCGCCCAGATGGCGACCGAAGCCGGTCAACAGCGTCGTCAGCGAGGCGAGCGTCGTGCCGGCCGGCAGCTGCGGCACGATGCCTTCGTTGACGCGCGCCTTGGCATCCGAATTGAACCGATACCGCTTGACGTTTCCGCCGACCTTCAGCGTCAGCCCGTCGTTGACCGTGTAGGCGAGGTTGGCCTGCGTGGTCAGGATCGTGTTATCGACCGAATTGGGCCGCAACCGGATTTCGGATCGCGGAATGCCAAAGCCGAAACTCGCCGGATCGTTGACGTCGAACCCGTAATTGATGACCGGCAGGTTACGGTTCGGACGATAATCATAGCTGTATCCGTCGGTATTTTCGCGATTGATGATCACCGTCGTCTGGACCGGGTTGTCGAAGAACGATCGTGAATAGCCGATCAACGTCGTCAGTTTCAGCGAATCGCCGAACTTCTGTTCCCCGGTCAGGGTGTATTGCGTGTATTCAGTGCTCAGCTCGTCCCGGCGGGTCTCGCTCTGGATGTCGACGTCGTTGAAGACGCCGTAGACCATCTCGCCCTTACCGTTGATCTCGCCGTTCAGGACCACTGCTTCCGGGCGCCCGCCCTGCGACAGCGGGCGAGCGAAGGACAGGTTTTCGAGCCAGTTTTCCGTCCGGGTTGCGGAGAATTTCGAGTATAGAACGTCGCCGCTGATCAGCGTGTCGCTCGTGGGCTGCCACTGCAACGAACCGGTGATGCCCAGCCGCTCTTGATCGTGCGTCAACCGACCGTAGCGCGGGAAGCGGGGGCTGTAGGTGTTGATCGAATTGGCCGCGGCGAAGGGCGATGCCGGATTATAGCCGCCGACGTTGGTGCCATCCAGCCAGCCCCCCGAACCATGGCCTTCCTCGAAAATGCGTCGCTTGGTGTAGGAGGCGGACACGAGCGCGCCCAGCGTCCCACCGGCAAAGGTGTCGCTGATCACCGCACTCAGTTTCGGATCCACCTTCTGCGACAGGTCGTTGTAGCCGGCCTGTGCCGACGCCACGAAGGTGAACTTGTTGTAGTCGAACGGCCGCGCGGTCGTGAGATCGACGGTCGCGCCCAGCGACCCCTCTTCGGTTTCTGCCGACGCGGTCTTGCGCACCGCGATCGAGTTAAACAGCTCCGACGCGAAGACGTTGAAGTCAAAGGCACGATTGCGGTTGTTCCCGCCCGAACTGTCGGTGCCGCCGGCGGTGCTCTGCCCCTCCACACCGTTGACGCGGACGCGGGTGAATTGCGGGCCGAGGCCGCGGACGGTGATCTGCCGCCCTTCGCCGGCATCGCGTGCGATCGAGACGCCAGGTACGCGCTGGATCGATTCCGCCAAATTATTGTCGGGGAAGTCGGCGATATCCTCCGCCTTGATGATGTCGACGACGCCGTTCGCCTGACGCTTCTCGTTCAGCGCACGCCCAAGGCTGCTACGAAAGCCACGCACGATGATGTCCGGCTGACCCTCGCCATCCACCTGCGAGCCGGCAGCCAGCGGAGCAACGTCCGTCGGATTGGTCTGGGGCGGGATGGCGCCGCCCTGCTGATCCTGCGCGGGGGTGCTCGTCTGGGCGATGCGTTGCAACGAGGGTGCCGCGGCGAGCTGCTGACGCTTCAGTACGATCGACCGGCCGACGGTAACCGGTGTCAAATCGGTTCCCAACAAAAGCTGGCGGAGGGCGGTTTCCACCTCCATCGAACCGGCGATGCGATTGACGGTCAGTCCCTGCGTCACGGCGGCAGGGGCGAGGATCTGAATGCCCGCCTGATGCGCGAAGAGCGGTATGCCGGTGCTGGCGGGTTGCGACGGAACGTCGAAGCGGCGGACTTGCGCCTCCGCTCCCGACGGCAGCGCTGCGGCGCAGGCGATAGCGCTAGTACCGAGCCAGAATGCGCGCATGTCGGTCATAATCCCCTCCAGTTTTGGCGCCCTGTCTTCGGTGCGCTCAAGGGGTAAGAGCCCGTTATTGCGCGTTTCCGTCGTCGTCCCGCGCTTTTTTCCTGCTCAGCCGAACGTCGTGCGGCGTGACGGTGGCGACCACGTCCAGCGACGCGGACAGCATAGCGATGAATTCGTCGGGATTGTCGATCTGGAACAGTCCAACCAGCCGCTCGTCCTTCAAACTGTCGTCGGTCAGAACGATCGGTCGCCGGTTGTACCGGTTGAACTCGCCGATCGCATAACCGAGTGTCTCGTTTTCCAAGGCAATTTCGCCGTCCCGCCATGCCAGCGATCGCTGGATCGCCGCGGGAGCGGTGCCGGTTATCGGCGCCGACTGGCCACGCACGAACGTGGCGAAATGTCCCGCCTCCAGAATTATCATGGCGCCGCTCGCATCGGTCGGCCAGACCGCCACCGTGCCTTCAGTGACGGCGACCTGTACGCCGGTGTCGGTGCGGCGTACCGCAAAGGCGGTGCCGACTGCGCGAACCTGGGCGATGCCCGCGTCCACGACAAACGGCCGCTGGCGCTCCTTCGCGACCTGGAACCAGGCCTGCCCCTGTTGCAGCGCGATCCGCCGGCTTTGCGAATCGAGGACGACGCGGAGCGCGCTATCCGTGTCGATCGTCGCGACCGATCCGTCGGCCAGTGGAAAGCGGCGGATTTCGCCGCGCTTCGTCGTCACCTCTTCCCCTGACCAGCGCTGCCAGCCGATTAGCCCTGCGATGGCCGCCGCGATCGCACTGCCCGCGCCAGCGAGCACCCAGCGACGGTTCGTCTGCCGCTGCGGCAAGGCGGGCGTGTGCGCCACGGCATGATCCGGCACGATCGCTCGATCGATGACGCTCAGCCCGGCTTGAGCGCGCAGCAGAGCGCCGGCATGGCGCGGGTCGCGCGCCAGCCAGTCCTCGAACTGGCCCCGTTCGCTTTCCTGCAACGGATGCCGCAGGGCCCAGGCGGCGGCCGCTGCCTCAACGCTATCGGACATGACGGCCCCTCCGGATATCGATTGCCGTGGTGGTGTCGTCGGTCATCATCGTCAGGATTGCGCGCAGGCTGCGGCTCGCTTCATTCTCGACGACCGCTTCGCTGACGCCGAGCGTGCGGGCGATCTCTTTCTGCGGCATCCCCTCGATCCGACGCAGCAGGAAAATCCGGCGGGCACGGTCGGATAGCGTGGCAAGCGCGGCCTGGACGCGGCGCAATTCGTCACGTGCGATCACGGTGCGTTCGGGGTCGGGCAGCTCGCTTTCGATCTGCTGATGGACGTCATCGATGGCCACGCCGATCGGCACGATCCGCGCCCCGCGATGCTGGCGTTTGACGATGTTGCCCGCCATCGTGAATAAATACGCCCGCCCGTTGCCGATGGCTGTGACGTCCGCGATCTGTGCGAGGCGGCAATAGCATTCCTGCACCACATCCTCCACGTCCCCCGCGACCCGACGCCGCAACCATGCTCGAAGGTCGCGCTCATGCGGTAGGATTTCTCGCCCCACCCATTCAGCCAGAACCTCGCGTTCGGTCACAGTCGCCCCTCTCATTGGGAACGAGGCACTGGAATGCGGTTTCCGTCAACCAAGATGCAAAATAGGGCGGCGTGGGGCCTCCGAGGGGCGCGCGGTCGATCAAGCGTGCATCGAAACTATTATCTCGTCGACGGCTGCGATTAGGGAATGGCCAGCCTCCAGCTGCGCACAATACGGCTGGAGTGTCGCCTCGTGGGTCAATGCGGCAACAAAGTAAGGCGTCCGCTGTACCTCCTGTGCAAGAAGGGGCAGCGGGTGTTGGTGCTCGGCCGACATATTCCTACCATGACGGCCAGGCTTGATCCCGATCAGTGCCATATGTCAGGTATGCCGCTAGGCTGACGGAATGTCGGTCGGCGATCTCACTCGATGAAACAGTCGGCCGCGGGTTGTACCCGTGTCGCCATCTGCGTGCCTGCTCGTAACGAGGCGCGGGGGCTGCCACGGCTTTTCGCAGCGCTGGATAGGCTCGACCGGCAGGGCGTGCAGCCCGTCCTGTGCCTCATGCTGGACAGCTGCAACGACCGGAGCGCTGCGGTGGCGCGCGACTATGCCGGGCATGCGTCGCTGCCGGTGTGGATCGACCATGCCGCCCAGCCGGAGCCGAATGTCGGTCGTGCACGACACGGGGCGATGCTGCTCGGCGAGCGGACGTTGGGCGGTAGCGGCCTTTTGTTGACTACCGACGCCGACAGCCTGCCCGCCGTTGACTGGCTGCAAGCGATGGTCGCCGCGCTCGGCCAGGCCGACGTCGTCGCGGGCAGGGTGATGCGCACCGTCACCCGGCCAAATCCAGTCCAGGATCGCCTGGAACGCTATTATGAATCGCTCTACGCGATACGGCGCGCACTCGATCCCGTCGTATGGGAGGTGGGAGCAACCCACCATCAGACGAGCGGCGCCAACCTGGGGATCTCCGTGCACCATTATCGGAGGCTGGGCGGCTTTCCGCCGATCCCTGAAGGGGAGGATGCCCAATTGGTTGACGATGCATCGCGTGCGGGGCTGCGCGTGCGGCGCGACGCGGCGAGCGTGGTATACACGTCCGATCGGCGCATCGGCCGGGTGATCCACGGTTTTGCAGGCGGGTTGCGGGCGCTCGGCGGTGATGGCGACGGGATCGCAGTCGCCCATCCCGAGGATGCAGCATGGCAGTATCGCGGTCATGCCCTGGCGCGCCGAGCCTACGACAACGGCGACGTGACAGCGCTCTCCGACGCGATCGGCTTGACCTGCGACCATCTCGTCGGCGTCTTGCGCGACAGTCCCAATGGCGAAGCCTTTGCGATGCGCGTCGTACCGGTGCCGCCGGGCGGCATGCGGCAGGTGACATTGGCAGCGGCGGAAGGCGGACTGGCGGCGCTATGGGCTGGAAGGTTCGCCGCATGAATTCCATGGGACGCGCCATCGCGCAGCGCTCGGCGCTGCTGCCGACGCTCGGCGATCCGACCGACTCCGGCGCGCTGATGCAGCTGCTACGGCTGCTCTACGAAACGGGTCGCGTCGATCTGCCCCTCGGCCGCCTTTTCGAGGGGCATGTCGACGCGGTGCAGATCGTATGGCGCTATGGCACGCCGCATCAGCGGGAGCGGGTGGCGGCCAGCGGTGCGTGCGGCGTGTGGAATGCCGATCTGACGGGGGAGCCGCTCCGTCTCGATGGGCACCGGCTCAGCGGCGGTAAGAGCTTTGCCAGCGGCGCAGGGATCCTCTCGCACGCGTTGGTCACGGTCGATGGGGACGGCGGACGCCAGCTGATATTGCTCGATCTGGCACGCACGGCGCCGGTGATCGACCGAACGTTTTGGCAGGTCGCCGGGATGCAACGGTCGGAGACGCATGTCGTACGTTGGGACGACGCGCCCGTCGCGGCGGATGACGTGATTGGTGTGCCGGGCGATTATGTGCGCGAGCCATGGTTCAGCGGCGGCGCGCTGCGCTTCGTCGCCGTGCAGGCCGGGGGTATCGCCGCTCTGCTCGATCATACGACCGCGCATCTCGTCGCGGCAGGTCGTGCGGACGATCCGCATCAGAAAGGGCGCCTGGCGGCGCTCTACGGTCTGGCCGAGACTGCAGCTGGCGCGATCCGCACTGCCGCGGCTGGCTGGTTTGACGACGTCGCCGCGCGTCTGCCGCTGGTCGCTGCCGCGCGTGCCGCGGTTTATGCGGCCGGTGGGCAGGCGATCGACCTGGCCGAGCAGGCGGTGGGCGTCCAAGCGCTATTCGTCGGGCATCCGCTCGCCGCGATCATCACCGACCTGTCGATGTATCTTCGCCAGCCATCGCCTGACGCGCAGCGTATGCAGGTCGGTGCTGCCGTGGCGGCGGGCGCCTTGGCCGCACGCCTGTGACGCTGCGGCTGGGAATGCCGCGCCGTCTGCTCGTCATCGCGCCGCATGCTGACGACGAGGCGATCGGTGCGCATGCTATGATGACCCGCTTGAAACGACGCGGCGTGACGGTGCAGGTCGTCGTCGTCACCGACGGCGCCGCGTCGCATCCCTCCAGTGCACGCTGGCCGCGTCGGCGGCTGGTGGCCGAGCGCAGACGCGAGAGCAAACGCGTGCTGCGGCAGATTGGCGTCTCGGCGGCTGCCGTGACGTTCCTCGACCTGCCGGATGGTCTGCTGCATACGCAGACGGCAGCGGCGCGTCGCGGCCTCGCTCGCGCAATTGGGGCCCACGGCCCGACGCTTATCGTGTCGCCCGCCCATGACGACGACCATGTCGATCACCGCACCGTGGCGGCGCGTGTGGAAGCTCTGCGCCGACCCGGCGTCCGTATGCTGACCTATCCGGTGTGGCCGGCTGGCCGCGCGGTCGCGGGGGGCGGCGCGCTGTTCCTGACGGCGCAGGAGCGGCTGGCCAAGCGCCGCGCGATCCGCAGCTATCGTACCCAGACCGGGTGCATCACCGACGATCCGAACTGCTTCACAATGACCCGTGCGCAGATCGCGGCCTTCACCGGTCCGCGCGAAGTCTTTGTGGAGCGGCGGCGATGAGGCCGATCACGCTTGACGGCTTCGCGGCGAAGTTCGTCGCAAACGACGACCCCTGGTCGACGTTGACCGATCGGGACGAGGCGCTGAAGCGCTGCGCTATCCTGCATGCGATCGGTCCCGGACCGCGGGGTCGCGTTCTTGAACTTGCCGCCGGGAACGGGTCGAACAGCGCTGCCATCGCGCCGCGCGCCTTGCGCCTCGACGCCACCGAGGCGACGGCGAGCGGTGTGGCGCTGGTCGCCAAGGCCGTCGCCGGGCGCTCGCGGGCACGGGCAATTCAACTGGCCGTACCCGCCCGCCTGCCGCGACCGCGGTACGACATCGTGGTCGTCGCCGAAGTGCTGTACTATCTGACGGCGCGCGACATGGCCCAGACGGCACGTGATGCCGCAGCCGCCTTACGCCCGGGCGGTATGCTGGTGCTGGCGCATCATCGCGTCGACTATCCCGATTTTGCGCAGCACGCCGCGGATGTGCAGCGGGTATTTCTGGCGGCCACAGGGCGTTGCTGGCAGGTGCGGGTGGCGCGCCGCACCGGCCGCTGGATCGTGCTCGCATGCCGCCTTCGCGCAAGCGGGGGGCAAGCAATTCGGCCAAAGCTGTCCTTACATCAGCAATATCGGCCTTGGGCTAAACCATAGGTCGTCGTCATGTATGGCCGGCAGGATGGACGCCGACAGATCGTTCGGTCGAGGGGTTTGCTGACGTGGCAGTGCTGGATCGTATCGCATCCCGCAGCACTTGGGTGTGGCAATTGGCAAGACTGTGATCACGCCGACAACGCAGGCCTGTCATCATTGCAGGTTTCGGACCTAGACCGGTCAACTGGCTTGCTAATAACCGGTGACAAGGCAGGCCCCCGTTCAAAACCGAAGGCAATCAGTTGGGTCCTCACTCATAAATGAATGAGCGTCTGCTTTCGAGCAGCGCCGCTGCCCCCATACACGTCCGTTTCTGGGTCGTCACAGACTAACCCTGCTGCGTGTAACCTGCTCTCAGGTGATATCAGTCTCTTGACGAGCTCTGCATTCGTCCGGTCATCTGAGAGGGCATCCAAAGCCCGGAAGGGGAGAGGCGTGATACATGACAGGAATCGGCTCACCCGATTAGATCCCCGAAGGGTCAGGAGAATACTAAAGAAGCGCAGTAACGAGGACGAAGAAGCAGCAAATCGCGGTGAAAATTGCAAAACGTCGCCAACCGCCAGCAGGCGTGCTGAAGATGGCAAATCGGCGTCTATCGACCATCAAGGATATGCCGCCTGTGCTGCGCACACTTCAGAGCCGTCGGCGACGGTCAATGGCACACCAAGACCGCATTCGGGCGGCCGCACGGCCTCGCCGATCAAGAGAAGGGTGGGGTCGTCATCGCTGATCGTCTGGACCAGAAAGGCGAGCGCCGACAGCCGGCCGCGGATGCATCGTTCCTGTGGCAGCGACGCGTTGACGACGATCAGCACGGGGGTCGCGGGCGCGCGGCCCGCAGCGATCAGTCGCGTTGCGACCTCGCCGGCGGCCGCACGGCCCATGTAGACCGCGAGCGTGCCGTTCGGCCGGGCAAGCTCGGGCCAGTCCAGATCGATCGTGTCGCCCTGGCGCGCATGGGCGGTGACGAAGGTCAGGGAACGCGCCAACCCGCGCAGCGTCAGCGAGATGCCGCTCGACGCGGCGGCGGCGCTCGCCGCCGTGATGCCGGGACAGATGTGGACGGGGACGCCCTGCGCCGTCAGATGTGCCACTTCCTCCGCGGAGCGGCCGAAGATCGACGGGTCACCACCCTTTAGCCGGACCACCCGCAGCCCGGCCCTCGCCGCCGCGAGGATCAGGTCGTTGATCGAACCTTGGGCCTTGGAATGACGTCCCGATCGCTTTCCGACGGAGACGCGCTCGGCGGTCGCGGAAGCCAGCGCCAGCACGCCGGGGCCAACAAGGGCGTCGTAGAAGACGACGTCCGCGGCGGCGATCAGCCGCTCGGCCTTGCGCGTCAGCAGGTCGGGGTCGCCGGGTCCCGCGCCGACGAGCCAGACGGTGCCGGGGGCGAAGTCAACGGACGACGGCATCGGCGATCTCCTGATGATCGCTCACGAGGCGAGCGAGAGCGGGGCGGCACGAGCCGCAATTGGTGCCGGCGCCGAGCGCGCGGCCGATCGCGCCGACATCGGTCAGCCGCTGCTGCGCGATCGCGTTGACGATGATCGTCAGGCCGACATCGAAGCAGGCGCAGACGATCGGGCCGCGATCCACCTGCAAGCCGGGTGCGCGGCCCGCGAGCAGGGTCGGCCCAGCGGGTTCGCCGAGTTGACGAATCAACCAGTCGCGCGGCGGCAGCGATCCGTTGCGGGCGAAGAAGAGACATGCGGCGAGGCGCCCCTGGTCCAGTACCGCGACGCGCCAGCCGCCACGAGCGCGGTCATGCGTCTCCACGCGCTCGCCGAGGGGGAGCAGCGGCTCCAGCGCGGCGGGGTCGCCATCGCCGGCGAGCTCGATCATCCACCCCATCGGCACCGCCACGCGCGTTGCCCAGGTGACGTCGGGCAGCGGCGGAGGCAAGTCGGTGCGCACGATGGCGAAGGCGCGCCATGCGGTGGCGACCGGACCGATCGCGGCGGGCGTGGCCTTGAAGCCGGGCTGTCCCGAATGCGGGTCGGCGAGCGGACGGGGGAGCAATCCGGTGCGCCCACCGGTGGCGGTCCGGTCAGTCCAATGGATCGGCACGAACAGTTCGCCGGGGCGCTGCCCTTCGCTCAGCGCGACGCGATAGAGGCTGGAGCCCTGCGGCGTCGATACGCGCGCGAGGCCGCCGTCGGTCAGCGCGAGCGCGGCGGCGTCGGCGGGGTGGACCTCCACCAGCGGCTCCTCACGATGGCGGGCGAGCTTCGGGCTCAGTCCGGTGCGGGTCATCGTGTGCCATTGATCGCGATAGCGACCGGTGTTGAGCGTCATCGGCCATTGCGGGAGCGGCGCGGCGATCGGTGCCTGCTGCGTCGCGACCAGCCGCGCGCGACCGGCAGGCGTTGGGTAGCGCCCGTGGGCGAACGGGGTTCCGCCCCAGCGAAACGGTGTCATCGTCTCATAGGCGGCGTTGGCGGTCGCCGCATGGCCGGGCAGCGCGAACAGCCGCTCGCCCGTATTGCCGTACATCGACAGGCGCGCATGTTCGCGCCAGATATCGGCGGGGCGATCGTACGAAAAATGTGCCGCCCATCCCATGCGTCGTGCGATCTCACTGACGATCCACCAGTCTGGTTTGGCCTCACCGGGTAGCGGCAGCACCGCGCGCTGGCGGCTGATGGTGCGGTCGGAATTGGTGACCGTGCCGTCCTTTTCGCCCCAGGCGGCGGCGGGCAGGCGGACGTGCGCGTGGACGCTGGTGTCGGTTCGCGCGATGACGTCGGAGACGACGACGAATGGACAGGCGGCCAGCGCCTCGCGCACGCGTGTGGCGTCGGGCATCGAGACGGCGGGGTTGGTCGCCATCACCCACAACGCCTTGATCCGGCCTTCGCCGAGTGCGCGGAACAGGTCGACCGCCTTCAACCCCGGCTTGGTCGCCATATTGGGCGCCGCCCAAAAGCGACCGACGCGCGCGACATTCTCCGGCGCGAAATCCATATGCGCGGCGAGCGTGGTCGCGAGGCCGCCGACCTCGCGCCCGCCCATTGCGTTCGGCTGGCCCGTGATCGAGAAGGGCGCCGCGCCGGGCTTGCCGATCCGCCCGGTGGCGAGATGGACGTTGAGGATCGCGTTGACCTGATCGGTGCCGCGCAGCGACTGGTTGATCCCCTGGCTGAACAGCGTGACGGTGCGCGGGGTGGCGGCGAACAGCTCGAAGAAGCGGTTGAGGTCGGCGTGCGGCACGTCGCAGGTGCGCGCCGTGGACCACACGTCGCCATCGCGTTCGATCATGTCCCAGAAGCCGTCCGGCATGTCGAGCGGCGCATCGTCGGTCAGGCCGGCGCGGCGGCAATGCGCGAGCAGGCCGTTCATCAGCGCGACGTCGCTGCCGGGGCGGATGGCGAGGTGGAGGTCGGCGCCCTCCGCCGTCTCGGTGCGGCGGGGATCGATCACCACCAGCCGGGTGCCCCGCGCCTCGCGCGCTGCCATGATCCGTTGATAGACGATCGGGTGGCACCAGGCGGTGTTGGAGCCGACCAGGACGATCAGGTCGGCGGCGTCGATATCGTCGTAGCTCGCCGGCACGATATCCTCGCCGAACGCACGGATATGCCCCGCGACCGCGCTCGACATGCACAGCCGCGAATTGGTGTCGATGTTCGCGGAGCCGATGAATCCCTTCATCAGCTTGTTGGCGACGTAATAATCCTCGGTCAGCAATTGGCCCGAGACGTAGAAGGCGACGCTGTTCGGCCCGTGCCGCGCGATCGTGTCTCGAAAGCGCTTGGCGACGAGATCGAGCGCCTTATTCCAACTCGCCGTGCGGTCGCCGATCATCGGGGTCAGCAGCCGCCCTTCGAGACCCACCGTCTGGCCCAGATGCGTGCCTTTGGAACACAGCCGGCCGCGGTTGGCGGGATGGTCGGGGTCGCCCTCGATGGCGACCGTCCGTTCGCCGGTCCGCGTCGCCACGATGCCGCAGCCGACCCCGCAATAGGCGCAGGTGGTGCGGACCGGCTCCGCCATCTCAGGCGGCATCCGCAAAGGGCAGGGTGCGGGCGAGCAGGATCCGTGTCCCCTCGCGCCGCACCGCCAGCGTCGGCGTGCAGCCGCTGTCGTCGCCCTGCGCCTGACCGTTCGCCAGCGCGATCTTCCAGTTGTGCAGCGGGCACGCTACCGCATGGCCGTGAACGATGCCCTGACTCAGCGGCCCGCCCTTGTGCGGGCAGCGGTCGACCAGCGCGAAGACGTGATCGTCTACCGTGCGGAATACCGCGACGGGGGTGCCGTCGAGCGTCAGCGTGCGGGCGCCCTGCGCGGGAATGTCGGCCAGCGTGCCGATGTCGAGCCAGTCCTGCATGATCGTCTCCATCATTCCGCCGCGACCAGCAGCGGCTGGTAGAAATGCGCGTCCTCGCCCGCGGCGCGCTTCTGCCAGGGGTCGTCCTGCATGAACTGCTGCGAGAAGCGGAAGCGTTCGGCGAGCGCGGGGATCGCATCGGGATCGTCGAGCAGGCTCGCCTTGATGTGGTCGAGGCCGACGCGTTCGATCCACGGCGCGGTCCGTTCGAGGTAGCGCGCCTCCTCGCGATAGAGCTGGACGAAGGCGGCGCAGACCTCCATCGCCTCCGCCTCGGTCGCGACCTTGCAGAGGAAGTCGGTCGCGCGGACCTTGATCCCGCCGTTGCCGCCGACGTGGAGCTCGTACCCTGAATCGACGCAGACGATCCCGAAATCCTTGATCGTCGCCTCGGCGCAATTGCGGGGGCAGCCCGACACCGCGATCTTGAACTTGTGGGGCATCCACGACCCCCAGGTCATCTGCTCGATCTTGACGCCGAGGCCGGTCGAATCCTGCGTGCCGAAGCGGCACCATTCGGACCCTACGCAGGTCTTCACCGTGCGCAACGACTTGCCGTAGGCGTGGCCGCTGACCATCCCGGCGGCGTTCAGGTCGGCCCAGACCGCGGGCAGATCCTCCTTTTTGATCCCGAAGATGTCAAGCCGCTGACCGCCCGTCACCTTGACCATCGGCGCGTTGTACTTGTCGACCACGTCGGCGATCGCGCGCAGCTCGCGAGGCGACGTCAGCCCCCCCCACATCCGCGGCACGACCGAATAGGTGCCGTCCTTCTGGATGTTGGCGTGCATCCGTTCGTTGACGAAGCGGCTCTGCTGGTCGTCCTTATATTCGCCGGGCAGCGCGCACAGCAGATAATAGTTGAGCGCCGGGCGGCAGGCGGAGCAGCCGTCGGGGGTCGACCAGTGCAGCTTCTGCATCACCTCCGGGATTGAGCGCATGTCCTGCGCCACGATCTCGCGACGGACGTCGTCATGGCCGAAGCTGGTGCATTTACAGAGCGTCTTGACGGTGCGCTCGCCGCCGTAATCCTCGCCCAGGGTGATGGACAGCAGCTGTTCGACCAGGCCGGTGCACGATCCGCATGAGGCCGAGGCCTTGCAGGTTGATCGCACTGCGTCGAGGCTGATCGCGCCATCGATGATCGCCTGGCACACCTTGCCCTTGCTGACGCCGTTGCAGCCGCAGATCTCGGCATCGTCCGAGAGCGCCGCAACGGCCGCCTTAGGGTCCGTCTGCCCCCCTCCCGAGGCGAAGGCCTGGCCGAAGATCAGCACGTCGCGGATGGCCGAAACGTCCTCGCCCTTCTTCAGCAGGTCGAAATACCAGCTGCCGTCCGCGGTATCGCCGTAGAGCACCGCGCCGACGATGCGGTCGCCCTTCACGACGACGCGCTTGTAGACGCCGCGGCTGGCGTCGCGCAGCACGATGTCCTCCGCGCCGTCGCCCCCGGAAAAGTCGCCCGCCGAGAAGACGTCAATGCCCGACACCTTGAGCTTGGTGGACGTCACCGATCCGCGATAGCCGCTGTGCCGATCGACCAGTCCGTCGGCGAGGCTGCGGCACATGTCCCACAAGGGCGCGACGAGGCCATAGACCTGCCCGTCATGCTCGACGCACTCGCCGACCGCGAGCACGTCGGGGTCGGACGTGACCATATGGTCGTCGACCCTGATCCCGCGGCCGACGTCGAGCCCGGCGGCGCGGGCGAGCGCGGTGGCGGGGCGGATGCCGACCGCCATGACGACAAGGCTGGCGGGGATCAGCGTGCCATCGGCGAGCTTTACCCCCTCCACATGGTCGGTGCCGACGATCTCTGCGGTGTTCGCCTCGGTCAGGATGACCTGCCCTCGCGCCTCCAGTGCAGTCTTCAGCAGCCAGCCGGCCGAATCGTCGAGTTGACGCTCCATCAGCGTCTTGGCGAGGTGGATCACCGTCACGCGCATGCCGCGCAGCGACAGGCCATGCGCTGCTTCCAACCCCAGCAGGCCGCCGCCGATCACCACCGCGTTGCCGCCATTATCCGCGGCGGCGAGCATGTGGTCGACGTCCTTCATGTCGCGGAAGGTGATGACGCCGGGCAGGTCCTTGCCCGGCACCGGGATGATGAAGGGGTCGGATCCGGTCGCGAGCAGCAGCTTGTCGTAGGCCACGCTGCGCCCCGACCGTGCGGTCACCGTTCGGGCGGCGCGGTCGATCGTTTCGACGGGATCGCCGGCGATCAGTTCGATGCCGTTTTCGGCGTACCAGTCATGGCCGTTGATGACGATCTCGTCGAACGTCTTCTCGCCCGCGAGGACGGGGGACAGCATGATGCGGTTGTAGTTCACGTGCGGCTCGGCGCCGAAGATCGTGACGCGGTAGCGGCCGGGATCGCGTGCGATCAGTTCCTCGACCGCGCGGCATCCCGCCATGCCGTTGCCGACGACGACCAGATGCCGGCGTTGCGCCATCGGTGTCGGCGCACCGGCCGAACCGGGGTCGGCCAACGCCTTTGTCTCGGTACGTGCGAAGCCTTCGAAATCCATGTGCTCAATGCTCCGGAAACGGAAAAGGCCGCCATGCGGACGCTGGTGAACCCAGCGCCTGCATGGCGGCCTTGCCATCATCGTGATCGGTGGCGGACGGGCCGCGACCGGGGCGATGCGCCGGCCACCTCCATCATTGGAGCGGCCGACCTATGGTCGACGGGCTTCATCGCCCAATCGGGTAGAAGGATGCCGTGATTCGCTGCGACCCGCAAGAGCCTTTTCGCAGGCGCAGCATCGTCACAGCGTCCAGTCCGCCTGTACCCAGACCTTGCGGGTATCCACCGCGAACAGGTCGGCGCGATAATCGGCGTAGCGGAGCGAGACGGCGGTACGCCCGACCTTGGCCGAGGCGATCAGATCCCATTCGTCACCGTAATGGCGGACCAGCCGGTCGCTTTCGAAGCGGTGATAGGTCGCCTGCAGTGTGACGACGCCGAGCCGGGGCCCGGCCTGCACGCCATAGCCGACGCTGCCATACAAGTCGCGCACGCCGTCGGGCGGTGTCGTCAGGAACTTGTCCGCCCAACCCTGGAATTTGAATGCGGTGGCGAGCGGCGTCTGAAACGACGTCAGCGCCACGCCGCGATCGGCACCCAGCACCTCGTACCCGGCGCCCAGCTTCAACGCGGACAGCGCCAGTCCCGCATCGACCAGGTAATAATCCGCCTGATAGCGATTGGGATTGCGGTGCCAGTCCTGCTGGCGCGCGTAGCTCGCCTGATAGCTGAGCTTCGCGGCCTTCGAGAGGGCGTAGGCGCCGGCAAAGCGCGCGCCATAGGTCTGGCTCGACAGGCGGAATCCCTGCACCACGGCCTCGTCCTGATCGACCAGATAGGCGAAGCCGGTGAGCGTGCCGAGGTCGGTCTTGTACCCGACATTGGCGAACACATTGTCGCCCGACACCGCCTGCTGCCGCGCCCCGCGGCCGTCGATGCCCCAGATCGTCCGCTGGGCCCAGGCATAGGTGAGGTCCAGCTTCAGCCGCGGCGTCGGCGCGATTTCGGCCCGGACGGCATCGAAGGTCTGGCCGTTGTCGCGGAAGGCGATGGCGCCGACGAAGCGTTCGTCGTCCAGCGCGATCCGCTGCCGCCCGGCGGTGAGCGCGAATTCCTTGCCGGCATAGCGCAGTTGGGCACGATAGAGCGCGATATTCTGCGGATCGGCGACCAGCGGGCGGGTCTGGATGCCTTTCAGCCCGTCGAAATAGCGGTCGACGATCGCCAGCGTACCCTGTCCCTCGACCAGCGCGGAGAGGCCGCCGGATTTCGCCTCCACCCCCGTGCGCAGCCGGACGGTCAGCGCGTCGGCGTCCTGCGCGATGCCGTCCTGCGTGACATGTTCGTAACGCGTGCGGGCGTCGATCAGCGGCGTCAGCGTGACGGATTGGGCGCATGCCGGCCCGGCGGCGGCCAGTGCGGCCGCCGTTGCGATCAGTTTCTGCATGAATTCCCCCCTGAAAACGGGCGGGCGGCGTGTGAATAGCCACCCGCCCCCGATGCGATCAGATCCGCACGCCGTCTGCGGCGCCCCAGGTCCGCCGCCACTTGCCCTTGACGAGGGTCAGGCCGCCGAGGGCGACGAGCGCCAGCGCGGCGAAGATCAGGAAACCGGGCGCGAAGCTGCCGGTCCACTGCTTGGCAAGGCCGAGTGAGGAGGCGAGGTAGAACCCGCCGATGCCGCCGGCCATGCCGACCAGCCCGGTCATCACGCCGATCTCGGCGGCGAACCGCTGCGGGACCAACTGGAACACCGCGCCGTTGCCGGTGCCGAGCGCCAGCATCGCGACGACGAACAGCAGCAGCGCCAGCGTCAGCGTCGGCGCCTGACCGACCCCGGCGAGCGCGAGCGCGGCGACCACGAACACGCCGGTCAACGTTTTCACCCCGCCGATCTTGTCCGCCAGCGCGCCGCCCATCGGCCGGACCAAGGATCCGGCGAAGACGCAACCCGCGGTGCAATAGCCCGCGGTGATGGTGGTGAGGCCGAAGCGGTCGGTGAAATAGATCGGCAGGCTGGCGGCCAGTCCGACAAACCCGCCGAAGGTGACGGCGTAAAAGCCCATCAGCCACCAGGAATCCGCCTGTCGCAACGGCTGGAGATATTCGGCAAGGCTCTTGGGCGCGGGGCGGCCCGGTGCGTCCTTCGCCATCATCATATAGGCGATGAAGACGAGGGAGAGGGGAATGCAGGCGAGGCCCAGAACGGCGTTCCATCCGAACAGCTTGGCGAGCGTCGGCGCGAACAGGGCGGCGAGCACGGTGCCCGAATTGCCCATGCCGGCAAGGCCCATCGCCTTGCCCTGATGCTCGGGCGGATACCAGCGGCTGGCGAGCGGCAGGGCGATGGCGAAGCTGGCGCCGGCGAAGCCCAGGATCACGCCGAGCGCGACGGTGCCACCGAAACTATCGACGCCCAGCGCCCAGGCGGACAGCAGACCGCCGATGACGATGATCTGGCTGATCGCGCCCGCGCGCTTCGGACCGATCCGGTCGACCAGCAGGCCGTTGACGACGCGCAGCACCGCGCCCGCGAGCGTCGGCGTCGCGACCATGAAGCCTTTTTCGGCCGGGGTCAGCGCCAGCGTCTTGGCGATGTCCGGCGCCAGCGGCCCGAGCAGCACCCAGACCATGAAGGCAAGGTCGAAATACAGGAATGCGGCAATCAGCGTCGGGGTGTGCCCGCTCGACCAGAAGCTGGTGTCGGCCTTGGCGGGGCTGTCCTTCCAATATGCGGTGGCCATCGGATGTCTCCGTCGGAAAAGGGGGCCTGCTCGCACGACAAACGCCACCGGCCGCCCCTTCCGAAACGAAAGGGCGGTCAGCGGCTTTGCTGGCGAAATCGATTGGGAACACCCGCCCGCGCTGGCGGGGCATCCCGGCTGACGCCCGCGGCATCGCGGGTCAGATGCGAAAGCTGACCGAAGTCCGATCGTTTCGCAAGTGCAAAATATCAGGCGTTGGAACCGCCCGCGCGATATCGGCTGAGATAGCCCGCCACGTCCGCCGGATCGAACACCGCCCCGTCGAAGAACCGGTCGGGCCCGAGCGTCAGCGCACCACGATGCCCGCCCACCGCCATCGGCTGCGTCACCGCGCCCTCCAGCTTCAGGCTGGCGCCCGGCATCGGCTCGCCCGTCTCGCCCAGCGCGCGGCGGTACACGTCGGAGCGGAACACCTCCGCAGCCTGGCGCTCATGCTCCGGGCTGGCGCCGATCATGCCCCAACGGACGAGCTGCGAATAGATCCACAAGGCCTGGCTGCGCCACGGAAAACCCGCCGCCTCGCGATGGAACAGCAAGGCATCGGGCACGTCGACCGCGCTCCGGTCGGCGCGCAGGACGAGCCGCCCCGACAGCGCGGGCAGGATATGCGCCGCCGACTGGCCGACATAGTCGTCGCGGGCGAGCAGCGCGGCCAGCTCGTCGCGGTTCGCCGGATCGTCGCACCAGGCGGCGGCGGCGGCGAGCGCCTGGAGTAGGCGGTCGACCGTGTCGGCGTTCGCCTCCATCCAGTCGCGCCGCAGCGCCAGCACCTTTTCCACGCCGCGCTGCCAGATGCGCGGGCCCAGCGCCACGGTTTCGGCCAAGCCGCCGGCCACCGCGACGCTGCCATAGGGCTCGCCCGCGGTGAAACCGTCGATCTCGCCGGTGCGCAGCGCCTCCACCATTAGCGACGGCGGGAGCACGCGCAGCGCCACGTCGCGATCGGCGTCAATACCCGCATAGCCCAGCCAATAGCGCAGCATCAGCGCGTGGCTGGAGAAGCGATGGACCACGCCGATCACCGGCTTGCGATGATGCAGCCCGATCGCGGCGGCAAAATCGTGCGCGGTGCCGAGCGGATCGGCGGTGCGCCGCTCGACATCGGGGTCGAGCGCGGCGGCGAAGCGGTTCGCCATCACCAACGTATTGCCGTTGACGTTCAGCTTGAATGGCGCGGCCAGCGCCGCGGGATGCTGGCTCAGTCCCAGCGTCACCGCGATGGCGAGTGGCGCGAGCATATGCGCGGCCTGCACCTGCCCGAAGACCAGCCGGTCGCGCACCGTCGCCCAGGACGTCGTGCGGACCAGCGTCAGGTCGATGTCGCGATCGGCGGCGAAGCCCTTCTCCCGCGCGGCGACCAGCACCGCGCTGTCGGTCAGCGGCAGGAAGGCGATCGACAGCGGCGTCATGCGCCGCCGCCCAGCAGGCCGGAGGCGGTAATCAGCGCTTCGGCGACGTCGACGATGCGGCGGTTCTGGTTCATCGCGGTCGAGCGCAACAGCGCATAGGCATCGGGCTCCGACAGGGTGCGGCTGGTCATCAGGATGGTTTTCGCCTTGTCGATGGTCTTGCGGTCGGCCAGCGCGGTGGTCGCTTCGTCCAGCGCGGCCTGCATGCGGGCGAAGGCGTTGAAGCGGCGGATGGCGAGGTCGATGATCGGCTTCACCCGTTCCTTGCGCAGCCCGTCGACGACATAGGCCGACACGCCGGCGTCGATCGCGGCGCCGATCATCGCCTCGTCCGACCGGTCGACGAACATTGCGATCGGGCGCGCAAGCGCGCGGCTGACGACCAGCATCTCCTCCAGCGTGTCGCGGCTGGGATCGCCCAGGTCCATAAGCACGACGTCGGGCGCCATCCGCTCCAGCCGGGCGACGAAGGCGCCTCGTGGTGGCACGACATGGATGTCGTCATAGCCCGCCTCGCGCAGCCCCTCCTCCAGGACGGTCGCGCGCAGACCCGTGTCGTCGATGATCACGATGCGCAGGATCTTATCCTCCCGATCGCCACTCTGATTGCTGCATCTGCGAACGTCAAACTGCGATCCAGCAGACGTCGTGATTGCGGAGCGACGCTCAAGCGCCTTCGTCACGTTGCGTCATGCTGCTGACGTGCCCCCAAAGCTCTACCAGACATGACAGGATTCAGGGGCTGGTGTTGAGGGTCCCCTGGCTTCTCATCCAGTTTGAGAATGAGTTTCCGGCGTTCATTCGGCCGCGATGTTAGCCGCGGCAGCAGCATATTCGACCGGCGTCAGCCAGCCAAGCGAAGTGTGAGGGCGGCTCTCATTGTAGTTCCGCCGCCAGGCCTCGATCTTAGCCCGCGCGTCTTCGACGGACAGGAACCAGTGTGTTCAGGTGCTCGTCCCGCGGGCGACCGTGGTCATCCCAATTCTCGCCATTTCCACCATCGCCGGTCGAGGCGTCGGCGAACATGAATGGTTGTCCGAAGTTGGGGAGTGCGAAATGACCGCTGAATGTCGTGTTGTGGGTCGCCAGGACAGAAGGGCAGAGCGGCAGCTCGCAACCAACTCAAGACATTCAGGGCTGTTGATGTGAGCGTCAGCTTCTACGGGAACCCGCCGTTCAGGTCGTGCAAACCGGCCGGCCGCCTGGGCGCCCCAGTTACCGCAGCCCTTGCGACCACCAATACTTCTCGAGATGGCCGCGATCCAGCCGGGCGCTGAGCGCAGGCCACACATTGGCATGCTCCTTGAAATTGCGCTCGAGATCGGCGTCGAGCAACGCGATCTCCTCGGCCGTCATCATGCCGCCGCCCAGCTCCATCACCGCGATTTCCACGGCACGAATCGAGCGGCGCGCCAGTTCCCATGCTTCATCCTTCGTATAGCCGCCGAAATTGTCGAGCAGCAGTGACACCATCGTCGACATGACACCGACACGCACCAAAGCCGGGGGATGGGTGCGCTCAATGGCGAACGGATCTTCTGGTCCGAACAGGTCCATCACCGAAAAGAAAATATAGGCCGTGGTCAGGAAGTACCGCATCCCGGCCTCGCGCTCCTTGAGGACATCGCCCCAACTTGCCACAAAGTCCGAATTGCCGAGCAGATATAAGGTTGCCCCTGCCGCCAGTGCGTCCGCGTCGCGCTCGAGGGTGCGGCTCTCGGCCAAGTTGGGCCGGCCGGAGCCGTCCGCTTCGGCGGTGAAGCTGCCCGTATAAAGCGGCAGATGCCCGCCCGCGAGGTGCCCGATCTCATGCGCCATCAGGAGGTGGCTGGCGATGAAGGTGAGAAGGAACGACCTCACCATATTCTCGTCGGTCACTCGGCTGTCGGCTTCGGCGCTAATATGCATCCAGGCTTCGCGGCGCGACCGTTCGGGAGGCTTCATCTCATCGACTGGATCGATACCCTCGCTGAGGAACCGGAATAGCGGCTCGCTCGCCATGATCGCCGCGCAGAAATTGAGGATCGTGTCGAGCGCGCCCTCGGCGATGACAACGCAATACATGTCGGGTGAGCGGTAGCCCGCGATCATCGCGTTCACGACGCGTGCTCGCGTGATGCACCAATAGATTGGGCGGTCGAGCACGAGCTGGTGCGTGAGATTGCCGATCGCATCCGACAACGCGAGCAGGCTCGGCGATACCGCCACCTGCTGCAGTTGATCGGCCGGGACGATCGGTGCAGCGAGCGCCTCGTTCTGGTGGAGAATCTTGCTCTCGACAGCGGCCCAATGCTGCTGCGGCAGATACAGCCGGGAGATTGCCTCAAGTGTATTATCCTGAACCATGCGGGTAATTTAGGTCGCCTGGTCGTTAAGGGAAGGCGCCGTGTGCCGCCGGACGGCACGGTCGCGCTCCAGGCCGTCGCTGGTAGTTCCTTCCCGAGCCCCGATGCAGGTCTCGACCTTGCGGTGAGCATCGCGTGGCGCGGGTGACATCTACGCTCGACGGGAGCAGCCGCTCTCGTCGAAAGCCGTTGTTCGCCGCTCTCACCGGAATGGCGGCTTCGTCCCAAACCAAGCTATTCCGACCCGCGTTCCTCGACATGAACGAGCGGCCGAACTTGGGAAGGCGGAATGGGCATGCGAGTGTCGACTATTGGGTCAGGATGATGAAAGTGGGACAATCAGTTCCCGCGTGATCAAATAGTCATCGACAAGTCTTGGTTGTGCGTTCAGGATGTCGGAACTTCCCGGGGGGCGGAGAATGGTCGACCGCAAAAATGTTGAGCACACGGTTGAGGCAGTTGCGCTGCAACACGCCGATCAACTAAAGCCAATCGTTTTGGCAGCTTGCAGGGAGCGGCTGCATTGAACCCTGCCGCAACCGCAGCCATCGTGACAGTGGCGTTGCGCTCACGTCGTCATCCGCGGATCGTGTCGATCACTAGACGTTGGCGAACGTTCATCACCGTGCTCCTGCTGCTTGGGGCAGGCTGTGCTCTCTCGCTCTGGGTTGCCGATCTCTTCGACGCTAATGAAGTGCGTGGGACGCCCTCGGCCTTTCCAGCCTACTTACGGGATTCGGCCCAGTACTACTCGCTGCCGTTCGCCGCAGTTGCGCTCGTCGTGGCCGCGTGGGCCGTCGATGTGACCCGACGCGTAGCCGACGAGATCAAAACCCTCAGCCAGAAATCCGCCAAGGCCGAGGCGCAGCAGTCGATTACTTCGCAATGGCAGGCCATTAATCTAAGCTTCCGTTCCACTGAAGACTGCACCTACTTCCTACGCAATGATCCCGAGATCATCGACTGGCTAGAGAAGCAAATGGGCAAAAATCTTTCAACGAACGAGGGGAAGGCGGACGGCATTGAATTTGTTCGTCGCTTCTTGTTCCTGTGCTACGTAATGCAGACGCTTTCAGACACGGACGCGTTTGTGAAGGCCGGCGTATTCGGCGCGGACCACCGTGACGCCGCCGAAGATTATTGGGTAAGGGCGATTTGCGGAATGTACCTCAATGAGTACCGCTTCATCGTCGCCACTAACCGAGGCTTCTCACCCGAACTGATTAAAAGGGTTCAGGAGCGCATCGAGAGTTCAGTCGATCGTGATGTGCCCCATGACGGAAATTCTATAAATCCCATTTGAAAAGTTCGCTGAGGTCAACGCTCGATCTAAGTGGTTCGTCTACGGCTGAGGCCCATAAAATGGATGCACGCGCCGGGGCTGATGTGATTCAAGCTCTTTGAGGAGAGCGATCATGGCAGGCGAATTTTGGCTAAGCGAGGAGCAGTTCGGTCGATTGGCGCCGTTGCTGCCGACCGACACACGGAGTGTAGCGCGAGTGGATGACCGACGGGTGATCTCGGACATCGTGCATGTGTTGATGAGCGGCGGTCGCTGGGTGGATGCACCTGCCTGTTATGGTCCGAAGAAGACGCTCTACAACCGTTGGGTGCGCTGGGCGCAGAAGGGCGTATGGCAGCGTGCCTTCGAGACGCTGGCAGCAGCGGGTGGTCCATCGACCGAACTGATGCTCGACAGCACATGGGCCAAGGCGCACCGCTCGGCAACCGGCGGCAAAGGGGGGCTCACGCCAACGCCATAGGCCGGTCGCGAGGCGGCCCCACGACCAAACTGCACGCGCTGGTCGATGGCCGTGGGCGACTGATCGCCTTCACGATCACGCCCGGCCAGCGCGGCGACGCGCCAGTCGCGGCAGACCTAGTCGCCCTGCTGCCCGCTTCCAACACGCTCGCCGCCGACCGAGCCTACTACAGCGACGCGCTTCGTCGCCTGCTGATCGCCCGCGGCACCACGCCTGTCATCCCGAACGGACCTCGCCGCAAGAACCTGCACCCCTTCGGCCGCATTAAAGACTTCCGACCCGTCGCCACCCGCTACGACAAGCTCGCTGCAACCTACGCCGCCGCCATCAGCCTCGCCGCCATCATCGCTTGGTGGTTGTGAGTCCCAGCCCTAGCCCAGCGGTGAAAATTACCCTTCTGACGAAGGCTTGCCGACCTTCGCATCTCGCCGACTCGAGCCGCGGCCGAAGCCTCAGGCGGCGACGGCAGCCGCAGGCCTGCACAGACTACCTTCGCGAACCGGGCGGTTTGCCGTCGAGTGAAGCATCAGCGGGCAATGCGACGCTCAGTCGACGGGATGAATAGACGGCTGAAAGCGAGAACGGGAACGATAGCGCGGAATGTCCACAACTGGGTCCTTTTGCCGTTACGGTCCATTGGACGAAATACCGCCCAACACCTGCCGTTCCCAGGCCGGAACGACAGATGCTTGCCTGTCATTATGCGGCGCCACCTTCCGAATCCTTGATCCACCCGGCCGCCTTGAGATGGGTAACAGCGGATCGAGCAACGGGTGCGACCAAGCCGTTGGATAGCTGGAGACGCATGGAGCGGGCATTTCCCTCGACTGCCGCGACGGCATGTGCCGCGACCCACCAAGATCGATGTGTCCGTAGGCCATCGGTCTCGACCGCCTCAATGGCACGGCCGAGCGGCATCAGGATCAGCTCGGAACCGGCCGGCCTATGGACGCGGACGTAATGGTCTTCCATCTGCAGTGCCAGCACGTCCCCGCCGAGCGGTGCCGTGATCGGAGCAGCCGAGGGCGATGACTTGCGATCATCATGGGAGGCAGAAAGCGCGCGGCGCTGGGCCAGGCCGACACTCGTCATTGCGACCACACCGATCGTGGCCGTCTGCACGAACCATGGTCCCGGTGAAAGATCGAGCCGCGCCAGATCGGGCCACAATCGGAACGCCAGCATTCGTGTCGCCAGCGCTTCGGGCATGCTGGCGACCACGCTCGCCACGATCAGGGCGAGCCACCACGCCCGCGAGCCGGTAACGGTCGAGATGGCGACGATCCTGTATGCCGGGCCATAGAACAGCAGGCCGAGCAGCATTGCGCCGATCCAGTAGCCGAACAGGCGTAGGGGGCCGCCATTCAGGTAGCTGCCGAACGGCCCGAGGATCGCGAGAAGGATTCCGGCGATAACGGCTAGGCCGACCCACTGCACCGCGAGCAGGATCGAACGCCGGTCGGAGCTGAAGAAGGCGGGCAGTTGGGTCACGCAGCATCTTCTACCCCGGTTGGGAGGGCGAGCGAAGCCCGTTTGCCGACTGGCGTACCCATTCGCCCATTCGCGAATAGACAGCTTTCGCCAAGCGTTTGGCTTGGGTCATCCAAGGGGCGCCACCTTGGAGTTCGTCATGTCCCTGCGACTAGCCCTTGCCATCCTCTCCCTTGCGTTCGTGTCTTCCCCGGCCGAAGCCCGGCCAGCGCAGGCGGGTTTCGAGCGACAGGTGACGGGGGACGGCACCGAGGTGGGCATCTGGTATCCCGCAACCGGGACGCCCGTTCGCCAGCGGCTCGGCCTTTACGCGCAGGATGTGGTGCCCGATGCGGCCGTTCCGGGCGGCAAGCATCCGCTGATCGTCATCTCCCACGGTACCGGAGGCGATTACGCCGGTCACGTCGACACCGCCGTGGCGCTCGCACGCACCGGCTTCATCGTCGCCGCACTCACCCATCCTGGTGACAACTGGCGCGACAATAGCCGGGCAACCCGCATCGAAGGGCGTCCTCCCGCGCTGAGTGCGACCATATCGTACATGTTGCAGGGCTGGTCGGGGCGCGCCGCCATCGACCCCGATCGTATCGGCGCCTTCGGCTTCTCGGCCGGTGGCTTCACGGTTCTGGCGGCTGCCGGAGGGAGGCCGGACATGACGCGGTTTGTCGATCACTGCGCGCAGCATCCCACCTTCTTCGTATGCACTCTCCTGAAGTCCCAGCCCCGAACGCTGTCGAGCGCTTGGCCGCCGATGACAGATCCGCGCATCAGGGCGATCGCCGTCGCGGCACCGGCGATCGGCTTCACCTTCGACCGTAGCGGGCTGGACGGCGTGCGCATCCCGGTGCAGCTCTGGCGGGCTGACAACGACCAGATCCTCCCGGCGCCATCGTCGGCAGATGCGGTTCGCTTTGCATTGCCGAACAAGCCCGAGTTCCATGCCGTTCCCGGCGCAGGGCATTTCGACTTTCTGGCCCCATGCGCCGAACCTGCGACTATGCCCCTGCTTTGCGCCAGCGCGCAGGGCTTCGACCGCGCGAAATTTCATACCCGTTTCAACGCGCAGGTGGTGCGGTTCTTTGTCGAAAAGCTAGGCCGACCGGGGCTGGCGGTCATGCCCGATGCTACGCGGTTACGGCCCTATACGGCCTGTTATGCCATCGTCGGATCATCGGCCGAGGGCTATCCCGTAATCGGTTCGACGCTGCAGTCCGTTCGGCAGGACAGGTTGGAAGGGCGGTCGATCTGGCGGATCGTCGTGCATCAGCGTCTCGCAAACGGCCGGTTCGATCTGCGTGATGCTTTCACGCTCGATGCGCGCACCTTGCGCCCGATCTCGTTGACGACGACGCGCGACGGCAAACCCCACGCCGAACTGTCCTACGAACCGGATCGCGTCACCGGGTACAAGCTCGATCGCCAAGGCAACCGCGTGACGATCGATCAGGCTTTGGTGCCCCCCGTTTGGGACGGCAATCTGTTCGGACCGACCTTCGCCGCGATGCCGCTGGCTCGGGGGAAGCGCTTCACGTTACCCTTCTACCAATATGATCGCGGCTTGGGTGCGTTCACGGTCGCCGTCACAGGAACCGAAGCGGTGATGACGCCGACAGGCCGGGTGGAGGCGTGGGTGCTCGATGCCGGATCAAGTGCAAACCAGCGCCTGCGCTATCTGATTGCCAAACATGGTGGACGAGAGCTCGGCTATAGCGCACCGCAGGGCGGGCAACGGCTCGGAGGAACGTGCACGGGGTTGGAATAGTCTTCGTCCTTAGCCGCATGGAACGGGATTTTGGGAATGCCAAGGCTTTGCGGTTTCTCGATTTTCTCAGGGAAGGCCGACCCGTGATGGCGGCATCTCGCGGCTATCTCGGCTAAGGGCTCGGAGGAATGAATGGCCGGAATTGGAATACCGATAGCGAGCCGTGAATGACCGCAAGTGGGTCTCACCGCTCATCGATCGGGCGATGCTCCCAAAAAAGGCGTATGCGGTAGGGCAATCGCGCGTCTCGTCACCAAGGCAAAGTCTTATTAAAGCGATCGACATAGCGAAGCCCGGATTTGCCCCGGTTGGCCTCGATCATGTCGACAACGAGCGGAATGCTTTCTTCGACCGAAAGGGACGCATTGCTGCCGCCCATGTCGGTCCGCACCCAGCCCGGTGCGACGAGCAGAAGCGTGTGGCCGTCGTTCGCATTCTTGGCGGCATATCCCTTCATCAGCATGTTGAGCGCGGCCTTGCTTGATGAGTAAAGCTGCCATCCGCCGTTCGCATTGGCGATGCTGCCGAGTTCGGACGTCATGATGGCAATGGTCCCGCGCTCAGGAACCAGGTCATGCAGGGCCTCGGCTGCGCGGACAGGCGAGAAGGCGTTGGTCAGCATCATGTCGAGGAAGTCGCCCTCGCTGGCGGTGGCGGGACTCGCTTCGATCGCACGGGCGATGCCCGCGTTGATGAAGAGCACGTCGAGGCGGCGATCACGCAGCCGGCCATGAAGTGCGCGCACGCCGTCCCCGTCATTGATGTCGACGGTTTCGACGTCGAGTTGCCCTGGATGTCGCTCGCTCAGGCGGTCGAGTGCGTCGGACGCGCCGCGTGCGGTGGCGATGACGTGCCACCCCCGCCTAAGCCATTCCTTGGCAAGCGCGAAGCCCAGGCCTCGGGAGGCGCCCAGGACAAGAACGGTCTGTTGGGTCATGATTGTCTCCAATAGTGTTTGCAATCAGAACGCGGCCTTGCCGATCGAGGCTCCGCCATCGACGTGCAGCGTCTGACCGGTGATGAACCCGGCATCGTCCGACAGCACGAAGGCGATCGCTGCGGCGATCTCGTCCGGCTGGCCGAAACGGAGCATCGGCACGTTCGCCAGGTACCGGCGTTCGCCATCGCTACCCGGGGGATTATTGGCCCGGAACAGTTCGGTTTCGGTCGGCCCCGGTGACACGGCATTGACGGTGATGCCCGTCATCGCCAGCTCGAGCGCCCAGCTGCGCGTAAAGCTCGCCAGCGCTGCCTTGGCAGCGGCATAGGCGGTCCGATCGACCGCGCCGAGGACGGTGAGACTGGTGATGTTGACGATGCGGCCCCAGCCACGGGCGCTCATGCCGGGCAGCAGCGCCTGCACCGTCTGAAGTGCCGGATGGAGGTTGACACGAAGCACCTCCTCGAACGTCGGCAGAGCGATCCGGCCCAGCGGTTGTGGACGGACCAGCCCGACATTGTTGACGACCCCGTCGAACGCGCTGCACTTCGTCAGTCCGGCAAGCGTCCTCTCGGTAGCCTGCGGTTCCGCCAGATCGGCCTGAACGAGCGTACCGGGAAAGTCCGGGGCGTCACCACGCGCGATGCCGACGACGTGATGGCCGTTGCGGACCAGACGGTGGGCCAGCGCGAGCCCTATTCCTTTGCTGGCGCCGGTGACGAGGAAGGTGCGGGACATGGAATGCTCCGTCGGGAAGCTCCGGTCGCGATGGCGACCGGGCCGATCGTTCAGGCGGCGACGCTGGCCGCTCGGCGGAGCGCTGGCAGCATGTCCTCGGGCTCGGGGCGGCGCGTATAGTCCGGGTTCACCTCGGCATAGAGGATGGTGCCGTCCTGCCCGATCACGAAGCGGCCGGGCATCGGCAGCGTCCAGCTCGGATCGCCATTGAACGAGGGTAGATCGTTCTTCAGCGCCTTGTAGAGGTCGACCAGATAGTCCGGCATTTCGAAGCGCAGCCCGAAGCTGGCCGCGACGTCGTTGTGCGGGTCTGAAAGAATCGGGAAGCCGAGCGCGTTCTGGCGTACCGACTTGCGGCTGTTGACGGCGGTCTGGGGCGAGATGGCGACAAGGTTCGCGCTGAGCGCCTCAAACTCCGGCAATGCCGCCTGCAACGCCTGCAGCTCCATGTTGCAATAGGGGCACCACACGCCGCGATAGAAGCTGACGACGAGCGGCCCCTGGACGAGCAGTTCCGCCGAGGAGACGGGCTGGCCGTCGGGATCATGAAGAGTGAAGGCCGGTGCCTCATCGCCCGCCTTTAACGCGCGGCTCGCTGCGCCGCTGGCGATGAGTTCGGCTGTGGCGCGGTGCATCGTCTCGATGACCGATGGTGGGACGTTATAAGGCGGTTTGCCGGCTTCGAAGTCGGTCTTGAAGGCGTCGAGCTTGGCTTGCAGGGTCATGGGTCTTCTCCTCGGGAATGAAGGTCAGGCAGAGGGAACAAGGGCGTTGACGCGGGCGATCGCGCGCTGGACGGCGGGACGGGCATCGATCTCGGCGAACCAGCGGGCGACGTGCGGCGCATCGTCGAGGTCGATCGCGGCGAACTCACGCCGCCAAAGCCAGCCGTAGTGGGCGATGTCGGCGATGCTGAATTCGCTCCCGGCGATGAAACGGCGCTCGGACAGCACACCGTTCAGGACCGACACAACCCGACGAGCTTCCATGGCAAAGCGGTCGATCGCGATCGGCTGCGGCTCGGCGGCCAGGCGTTGGAAGAAGCCGGCCTGGCCGAAGGCCGGGCTGAGCGCAGAGGCGTGGAAGAACAGCTGTTCGAAGACGCGCGCACGGTGTTCACCGCTTTCGGGCAGCAGGTGGCCGGTCGTCTCGGCGAGATGGACGAGGATCGCGGCGGACTCGGTGAGCACGAAGCGTTCGCCATCGGCCGACGCTTCGACCAGCACCGGCACCTTGGCATTGGGATTGAGCGCGACGAACGCGGCATCCTTCTGTTCGCCCTTGCGGACGTTGATGCCGTGCAGCGTATAGTCGAGCCCCAGTTCCTCCAGGGTGATCAGCACCTTGATGCCGTTGGGGGTGGCAAAGGCATAGACGTTGATCATGGAGGGCTCCTCGGCGGTGTGAGGAACAGATGCTGTCTTCCCGCTGGACATGGCAGCAGGCCATGAGCGATAACGCTCATTCCCAGGAGGAATGAGCGTGGATCGATATCAGGCAATGGCGACCCTCGTGCGAGTGGTCGAAACCGGTTCGTTCTCGGCCGCCGCGCGCCAGCTCAATGTCGGTCAGCCCGCCGTGTCCAAGACGATCGCGCAACTGGAAGGGCGGCTGCAGGTCAGCCTGCTGATGCGGTCCACCCACAGACTGACGCCGACGGAGGCCGGGCTGCGGTTTTACGAACGCGCCAAGGCGGCCCTGCGCGAGGCGGACGAGGCGGACCTCGCTGCTCGCGGTGCGGGTGCCGGACTGTCTGGTTGCCTTCGTGTGTCGGCTGCGACGACCTTTGCCCGGCTTTACGTGCTGCCGTTGCTGCCGCGTTTTCTCGCCGATCACCCCGATCTCGAAATCGACGTCATCCTGGACGATCGCGTGATCGATCTGGTCGCGGAAGGCGTGGATGTCTCGTTGCGGATGGGCAATCTGCCCGACTCTGCGGCCGTCGCGCGCAAGCTGGCTACGGGTGGACGCTCGGTGTTCGCGACGCCCGGCTATCTGGCACACGCTGGTGAGCCGGAGAGCCCGGCCGATCTCGCCGCTCATGAGACCATCATTTACAGCCAGCTGACCGACGTCTGGTCCTTTACACGGGACGGTACAGAGGCGTCCGTGACCGTGCACGGACGGGTCCGAGTCAATGCGGCGGAGGGCCTGCGCGCGGCGGTGCTGGCCGACATGGGACTGACGATCGGGTCGGACTGGATGTTCGGTCCCGAACTGGCCGATGGGCGGATCAGGCGTGTGCTGACCGACTGGTCGTTGCCGCCGATCGATCTCTGGGCGGTATTTCCGGCGGGGCGCATGGCCAGCGCGAAAGCCCGTGCGTTTGCAAGCTTCGTCGAAGCCGCGCTCGACGAGGTCTATTCCCGACCGGCATAAGCCTTATCGCCACACGCCGTCGTCCGCTTCCGCGCTCAATGGCCTAGCTGATCGTCATGCCGACCACCCCGGTCGCGCCAGGATCAAGGATCAGCACCATGGCCAAGTTCGACACCTATCGCGATGCATTTCCCAATGCCCGCCTGGCCCGCAAGGCCAATGGTGTGCTGGAAGTCGCGCTGCACACCGATGGCAGCAAGCTCGTCTTCAACGGGCACACCCACGAACATTTCGTGGAGCTGTTCCATCAGATCGGTGAGGACCGCGATACCCGCGCGGTGATCCTGACCGGATCGGGCGACGCCTTTATGGATGCGATCGACCCGGACGGCTTCGACTTCTTCACGCCGCAGGGGTATGACAAAATTCTCCGCGAGGGTCGCAAGATACTGTCGAACATCCTCGACATCGAGGTGCCGGTGATCGCCGCACTCAACGGTCCGGTGCTGCTCCACAGTGAATATGCCCTGCTCGCTGACATCGTCCTTGCCACCCCCGACACCGTTTTTCAGGACAAACCCCATTTCGACTTCGGCATCGTGCCCGGCGACGGCGTTCACATCCTGTGGCCGCATGTGATCGGTTCGGTGCGCGGGCGTTACTTCCTGCTGACCCGGCAGATCCTCGATGCCGAGACCGCGAGGGACTATGGTGCGGTCAACGAGATCGTCCCGGCCGACCGCCTGCTCGCCCGCGCACACGAGTGTGGATCGGCGTGGAAAAGGGACCCCGTTAGCGGGGTGATCGGCGTCGAAAAGGGACCCCTCATCCTGGTGTTCTAGGCTGTTCGCTTGGCGGTGTGTCAGGCGGCGAGATCGGGAT
>NZ_JAFCUK010000021.1:0-41671 GCF_049896485.1 Sphingomonas sp. DC4900 | reverse complement strand
ACGCCCGCCCTACGCCGCAACCAGCACGAACAGTGCGCCCGTCATACCCGTTACGCTGCTCGACGAAGGGGGTCCCTTTTGCACGCCGATAGGGGGTCCTTTTTGGACGCCGATTGACATCATGCAGTGGGGCAGGGGAGCTGCATCCGGTCGGGGTTGCGTTCCACAGCCCCCGATCGAGTTCCAGCCTGGCCAGTAGCAGCCGCTCTTCACCATCAGTCCGCCAGTCTTGAATTCGGGCCCCTGGAAATAGGCGAATACCATTTCGTCGGCACGGTCGCGCGCGGAAGGGCAGGGGCTGCCCGTCGCTTTCAGCCGGGTCCGCGCCTCTTCAAACCGTTGTTCGAGGGCGGCGTTGGCCTGGAGGAAGAGCACCGTTGCGTCGCTGCCATTCTTGGTGCCCAGCGATACCTTCCACAGCGCCTTGCCGTCGAATGCGGGGCGCAGCTTCTCGGGAATCTGTCGGCGCAGGTAATAAACGCCGGTCGAAGGGTGTTTCCAGGGTGTCGCCATGAGGGCCATTCAGTGCTCGCTGTACCTGCGAGCGGCAAAGAATGGCGTAATCGCGCGATTCTGCGCTCTTGAGCGCAGATGGTGACCCCTACGGGACTCGAACCCGTGTTTTCGCCGTGAGAGGGCGACGTCCTAGACCGCTAGACGAAGGGGCCGTGTGCGGTGGAGGGGCGCGTCTAGGCTTGGGGGCGGGGGGCGTCAAGCGGGTTTGTTGACGCCTCCCCGCACAAACCCTCGTTCAGGCGGCGGCCTTGCGGCGTTCGGCCATTTCCGTGTTCAGCATTTCGGCGAGCAGGAAGGCGA
Organism: Sphingomonas sp. DC4900; assembly: GCF_049896485.1. Taxonomy (NCBI): domain Bacteria; kingdom Pseudomonadati; phylum Pseudomonadota; class Alphaproteobacteria; order Sphingomonadales; family Sphingomonadaceae; genus Sphingomonas; species Sphingomonas sp. DC4900. The sequence continues at coordinate 40,855 of NZ_JAFCUK010000021.1, read as the reverse complement.
GTTCCAGGCTCTGGCCGGCGTTGAGGCGCGGGTCGCAGTGGGTGTGGTAGCGATCCGCCAGGCTCTGTTCGGTCACGTCGATCGCGCCGCCGGTGCATTCGGTGACGTTCTGGCCGGTCATCTCCGCATGGATGCCGCCGGCATGCGTGCCTTCGGCGCGGTGAACGTCGAAGAAGCCGCGCACCTCCGCCAGGATGCGGTCGAAGGGGCGGGTCTTGTAGCCGGTCGCGGCCTTCACCGTATTGCCGTGCATCGGGTCGCACGACCAGATGACGGGATGGCCTTCGCGCGTCACGGCGCGGACGAGTTTGGGCAGATGCGCCTCGATCTTGTCGTAACCATAGCGGGTGATGAGCGTCATGCGACCGGGCACACGACCCGGGTTGAGCGTGTCGAGCATGCGGAGCAGTGCGTCGGGATCGAGGCTGGGGCCGCACTTCACGCCGATCGGGTTGCCGATGCCGCGCAGGAACTCGACGTGCGCCGAATTTTCGAAGCGGGTGCGGTCGCCGATCCAGAGGAAGTGGGCGGATGTGTCGTACCAGTCGCCCGTCAGGGAATCCTGGCGTGTTAAGGCCTGTTCGAACGGCAACAGCAGCGCTTCGTGGCTGGTATAGAAATGTGTCTGCGACAGCTGCGGCACGGTTTCGGGATCGATGCCGCACGCCGCCATGAAGTCGAGCGCTTCGCCGATGCGGTCAGCGGTTTCGGCATATTTGCGGCTCCATGGGCTGCGACCCATGAAGTCGTGCGTCCAGCGATGCACCTGATGCAGATTGGCATAGCCGCCCTGCGCGAAGGCGCGCAGCAGGTTGAGGGTCGCGGCCGATTGCGAATAGGCGCGGATCATCCGCTGCGGATCGGGGATCCGGCTTTCGGGCGTGAAGGCGATGTCGTTGACGTTGTCGCCGCGGTAGCTGGGCAGTTCGACGCCGTCGATCACCTCGGTCGGCGCGGAGCGCGGCTTGGCGAACTGGCCGGCCATGCGGCCGAGCTTCACCACCGGCAGCTTCGAGGCGAAGGTGAGGACGACCGCCATCTGCAGGATCACGCGGAAGGTGTCGCGTATGTTGTTCGCGCTATGCTCGGCGAAGGATTCGGCGCAGTCGCCGCCCTGGAGCAGGAAGGCCTTGCCCTCCGCGACCTTGGCGAGCTCTGCGGTCAGGTTGCGCGCTTCGCCGGCGAAAACGAGCGGCGGAAAGCTCGCGAGCGCGTCCGTCGCGCGCGTGAGCGCCACGGCGTCGGGATAATCGGGAAGCTGGCGGGCTTCGGCGCGGGTCCAGCTGTCGGGGGCCCAGTTCGCGGCCATAATGTCGTCCTTCGGGGTGTAAACGTCGCGGCACATGCGCCCAAAACGGATTTTGCGCAATGAAGGAACGCTTGGGGGGCGTATCGATCGGCCGGTGGCGTGCTATGCAGGCGATACAGATGGAGGGGGCTATGATGCGGAAACGGCTGACGGCGGTGCTGATCGGAACGGCGATGGTGGCCGGCGCGATGGCGTCGGCCCGCGACCTACCGGTGCCGGCGGACAAGGGCTGGCGTCATGCCGAGACGGGCGTCGCCCTCATGGCGCAAAACGCGGGGCTGACGCGCACGGCGCTGACCGATGCGACGCGGGGCGAGTTCGATGTCGCCGCGCAATATTGGGCGCCGGACAAGAGCGTCACGGCGACCGTCTATATCTTTCGCCCCGCGATCGCCGACGTCGGCCTGTGGTTCGATCGGTCGCAGACGGCGCTGGAGACGCGTGCCGAGTTCCGCAATGCGGCGCCGGCAAGCGCCGATCCGCTTGCCTTCGCGCTGCCGGGTGCGACGGCGGGATCGGCGCTGCGCCAAACCTATGCCAATGCGAGTGGAGCCTATCGCAGCACGGCGCTGGCCGTCATGCCGCTGAACGGCTGGATCGTGGCGATCCGCATGAGCGCGACGACGCTGACGGCGGACAAACTTGACGCGGAGTTGCAGCAATTCATCGCGGGGGTTCGCTGGCCAAAGGTGACGGCGGCCGGCACGGCGGCGAGGCTGGTGAAGCCATGCGCGACGCCGCTGGTGTTCGGAAAGGCGAAGCAAGTGGCGGCGGGCGCGGGCGACCTGCTGATGTCCCTGATGCTGCCGGGCCTCGCTGCGAGCGAAAAGGCCAAGACGCCTGCCAAGGCCGATGACGCACCTTTATGGTGTCGGGACGGCGAAGGGCGCACCGAATATGGCGTCTATCGCAATATGCGAGCCGATCAGGGCTATACGATGGCTCTGTACGACGGCGGGCGCTCGGTGAGCGTGTTTCCCTCGATCATGGGGCAGATCGATAAGACAGGCACGTACAGCGTCTCGCTGACGGACGTCGACGGATCGACGTCGGTCCTGCCCTCGTTCAGCGCGATGCCGCAGCCCAAGCAGGTGTGGGCGGTGGTGTCGCAGGGCAAGGTGCAGGGAAAGGCGGTCGGCAAGACGATCACGCTCGATGCGAAGGCGTTGAAATAGTGCGGCGGCCGGTTCCGCTGCGTCGCGCGCTGCCGTAAGGAGCGGCGTCGAGTAAGCGTAAGGATGGTCGGCATGCGCTATGGGATTTCGTGGGCGGTCGCAGCGGCGTTGGCGGTGGCTGCTCCGGCGGTGGCGGCGGACCCGGACACCGCGGCGACGTTCGACGCGTTGCGGCAGGTCGATGGCCGGATGGCGGCGATCGCCTATCGGTTGACGACGGCCAATGCCCCGCTGTGTCGCTCGCTGGCGCCGACGCCGGGCTGGGCGATCCATAGCCTGGGGCAATATGATCCGGCCCTGCGTGACCAGGCGCGGGCGAGCTTCGGGTTCGAAACGCCGATCGCGGTCGAGGCGGTGGTGCCGGGGTCCGCGGCGGCCAAGGCGGGGGTTCGAGCCGGCGATTCGATCGAGTCGGTCGACGGTCGGCCGATCGATAGCGGCGCGCCGGGCAAGGACGCGAGCAGTGCCGCACGTGATGCGGCGGTGGAGCAGATCGCGGGGCTGCCGGCCGATCGGCCTTTGTCGGTCGAGCTGATGCGTGAGGGTCGCACCCGGACCGTGACGATCCCCGCCTCGCCGGGCTGCCGCAGCGCCTTCGAGGTGTTGCTGGGGCCGGGCATGACCGCGTCGGCCGATGGGCGGATCGTGCAGATCGGGGTCCGCTTCTTCGAACGCTATACTGATGACGAGGTGGCGGTCGTGGTCGCACATGAGCTGTCGCACAATATCCTGCGCCATGCCGCGCGGCTGGAGGCGGCAGGCGTCAAGCGCGGCCTGCTGTCCGAGGTTGGGCGCAATGGCCGGCTGTTCCGGCTGACCGAAGATCAGGCCGATCTGCTGGGCGCCTATCTGCTGCGCAACGCGGGATATGATCCGCAGATTGCGGTGCGGTTCTGGCGCGAGCATGGCGGGGATGTCGACGGCGGTCTGTTCCGCAGCCGGACGCATCCGTCATCCTCGGCGCGCGCGAAGGCGCTGGAGGCGGCGATCGCCACAATGCCGGCGGGCCATGGCTTTTACGCGCCCCCGCTGGCGGCGGAGGCGGATCGTCCGCTTCAGTAACCCGCGTCGAGGTCGGCGACGTTGCGCATCGGTTTGCCGGCGACGAAGGCCTGCACGTTTTCGAGGAAGAGCGCGGCGGCACGCTGGAACATCGTGTTCTGGCTGCGACCCGACAGATGCATCGAGATGAGGCAATTGGGCGCGCTCCACAGCGGGTGATCCGCGGGCAGCGGCTCCGGCGTGGTGGGATCGAGGAAGGCGCCGGCGATCGTCCCGGCGGTCAGCGCCGAGACCAGCGCATCCTGGTCGATCATGTCGCCGCGAGCGATGTTGATGAGCCAGGCGCTGCGCTTCATCGCCGCGAGTTGCTCCGCCCCGATCATCGTGCGGGTCGTATCGGTCGAGGGGGCGGCGAGGACGATCCAGTCGTATTCGCCGATCTGGGCCGCCCATTGGTCGGGGGCAAGCGTGCCGTCGCGGCCGGAGCGGGTAACGCCGGTGACGTCCACGCCGAAAGCGGCAAGACGCTCGCCGATCAGGCGGCCGATCGTGCCATAGCCGATGATGAGCGCGCGCGTGTCTGCCAATTCGATGCGGCCCGGCGACACCATCGGCCATTCGCGGCGATCCGCCATGCGAACGACCTCATCATAGCGCTTCGCGGCGGCGAGGATGCCGAGCAACGCATATTCGGCCACCGCAACCGCATTGATCCCGGCGCCGTTGGTGACGGTGACGCGGCGATCGCGCAGCAGGTCGAGCGGGAAGGCGTCGAGGCCCGCGTAGAGCGTCGAAACCCATTGCAGCTTCGGCCCCGCTGCGCGGATCGCCTGTTCGGTGAGGTGGGTCGGCTGCATGTCGACCCAGGCGATCGTGGCGTCGGCGATCATGCTTTCCGCTTCGGCCGGTGTGGTGAACCACATCGGCTCGACCTCGGCGGGGAGGTGCGGTTCGAGCAGGCCACGGGCGATGGCGGGCAGGACGGCCTTCACAGCGAGAGCCTCCAGTCCCAGCCCAGCGGATCACCATCCATCACCTCGACGCCGGCTGAGGCGAGTTCGTCGCGCAGCGCGTCGGAACGGGCGAAGTCCTTAGCGGCGCGGGCCTCACGGCGCTCAACGAGCGCGGCGGCGATGCCGGCTTCGTCGATCGTCGCACTGGCGGGGCGGACGCGGAGGTCTTCGCGGGAGAGGGTGAGGAGGTCGAGGCCGAGCACGGCGTCGAAGTCTTCGAGCGCGGCGAGGCGGTCGGCCGGACTGACGCGCTTGTCGGCGAGCAGTTCGTCGAGCACGGGCAAGGCCTTGGGCGTGTTGAGGTCGTCCGACAGCGCGGCGTCGAGGCGTTCGGCATAGGGTGCGGCCGAAGCGGCACCCTTGGCCTCGCCACGGGCGCGGAGGGCGGCGACGGTTTGGATCAGGCGCTTGAGGCGCGTCTGCGCGGCGGCGAGATTCTCCCACGAGAACTCCAGTTCGCTGCGATAATGCGCCTGCAGGCACATCAGGCGATAGGCGAGCGGGTGGAAGCCGCGGGCGACGAGGGCGGGCAGGGTGAGGAACTCGCCAGAAGATTTCGACATCTTTCCCGTACGATCGACGAGGAAGTTGTTATGCATCCAGAGCGTCGCACCGGTATCCGCGGTGCCGCTGATCGCCTGGTTCTGCGCGATCTCATTGGGGTGGTGGATCTCGCGATGATCGATGCCGCCGGTGTGGATATCGAAATGATCACCCAGATACTGCCGGCTCATCACCGAGCATTCGAGGTGCCAGCCCGGCGCCCCGCGACCCCAGGGGCTGTCCCACTCCATCTGGCGGTTCTCGCCCGGCGCGCTGGTGCGCCAGATCGCGAAGTCGGCGGGGTGGCGCTTGCCCTCGACGCTGTCGATGCGGCCCTCCACCGGGCCCTCATCGCGCGTGCCGGCGAGGCGGCCGTAATCGGGGACGGTGGTGGTGTCGAAATAAAGGCCGTCGGGCAGGCGGTAGCAATGTTTGTCGGCGATCGCCTGTCCGAAGGCGATCATGCCGTCGATATGGTCGGTTGCCAGCGGGAAGCGGGCGGGATCGCGGACGTTGAGGTCCTTCAGATTGGCTTTGAACGCCTGCGTGTAATGGTCTGCGATCGCCCAGATATCTTGGCCGCTCTTCTTCGCGGCGGCTTCCATCTTGTCGTCGCCGGCATCGGCGTCGCTGGTCAGATGGCCGACGTCGGTGATGTTGATGATGTGGGTGAGGCCATAGCCCTTCCACGTCAGCGTCCGGCCGAGTGTGTCGGTAAAGAGGTACGCGCGCAGGTTGCCGATATGGGCGTAGTGATAGACCGTCGGCCCGCACGAATAGATGCGGACGTTGGCGGGGTCGGCGGGCTGGAACGGCTCCGCGGCTCGGGTCAGGCTGTTGTACAGCGTCATCGGCGTCATGCGCGGGGCCATAGCGCGGGCCGAGCGATGCCGCCAAGCCTCCAGCGGTACGGCTTTATCGACGAAGGGGCAGATCGCGGCGGAGATAGACGAGCAGGTGGGCGTCCTCGCGCGGGACGCTGAGGACCTGCCGATAGGAACGCGCGAGCGTGGCGGTCATGATGTTGTGGGTCGCGGGATTCCAAGGCGCCATCGGTTCGTCCATCGTCACGATCACCGGCGGACGGGTGGCGAGGATGCGGTCCAGCTCGGCGACCTCGTCAGCCCCCGACGCGCCGCGCTCGGCGTCGTACGCGAGCGTCGAGGGGAAGGCGTAGCGCGTGGGGATGCAGGCGTCGGCGAGCAGGTACAGCACCGAATCGCCCGCGAAGACATAGGGGCAGCCGCCGCGATCGTTGGCTTTCATCACCTGGGCGACCGCGCGGGCGGAACTGGCATCGGTCGGCGGCAGCAGCACACGGGCGACGAACAGGATCAGGCCATAGCCGATCAGCGCGACCGGCGCGGCGCGGTGGCGGTCCAGCACCGGCGCGGCGATCATGGCGAGCGGCAGCATCAGCGGCAGCGCGTAATGATCGAAGAAGGCCCCGATCATCGCGAAGGCGACCAGGGCGGCGGCAAGCCAGCCGAAGGCGATCCGCCGCTCGGGCGCCATCGGGCGCTGACGAAGGGCGATCACCGTACAGACGATGAAGGGAAGCAACTGCGCGCCCGTGCCGGCGAGCCGCGCGGCGATCTTGGCGGCGGGATAGCCCTTGCGCAGCGAGACGGAGGCGAAATTGGAGAACCAGAAGGCGTCGAAAACCGCCGGGCCGCGGCGCCAATACTCCGCGACGATCAGCCCCGTCGGCAGGATACCGAGCAGCATCCATAGCAGCGCCGCGCCGACGCAGAGCCGGAGCGTGGCGCCTGCGCGGTGCAGATACCAGAGGTGGGCCGCGCCGAAGAACGCGCCTTCGACGACGGGCGTGTATTTGGTCTGGATCGCGAGGCCGGCGAGCAGGCAGGCGGCCGCGCCGTTGAGGACGATTGCGCGCGTCGCACGAGCCTCGGCCAGCACGGGCAGGCGCAGCGTCAGTACCGCGGCGCCGGCGGTGAAGAGGTTGTAGAAGACCGGCGACTGCCCCCCGCGACCGCTGAGCAGCGACAGCCACAGGATGTACGCCGCGCCCGCCATCAGGGCCGCCGCAGGCCGCGCGCCCAGCATCCGCCCGCCACGAGCCACCAGCCACGCCGCGGCGGCGGCGAACAGCGTCGCGACCAGCTGGTAGGCGAGGATGCCATCGCCGGGCAGCAGTCGGATCGCAGCGAAGATCAGGAACAGGCCGACGGGCTTGCGGTCCCACAGATCGACATAGGGCACGGCGCCGTGCAGCATCCGGTCGCCGACGAGCAGATAATATTGCTCGTCGACATGGATGATCGGGTTGCCGAAATCATGCGCACGCAGGGCGATTGCCCAGAGCAGCAGCAGCGCGAACGCCACCCATCCGGTCGACGACAGCCGTGTGTCAGGGGCGGACGATGCGCTGTGGGCCATGGCGCGCGCTCATAGCAGCGCCGCCCGCGGCGTCATGCTCGAAATTAATTTCGCCGCCGCGGTGCGGGTCAGGACGATCGGCGTCGTCCTGTCAGCAAGGAGCGGGCGTGCGTGTCGCATGGCCGGCTGAAGCGTGGCTCGTGGGGGGCGTTGGAATGTATCTTGTTGTCGACCAGGATCGGATGGAGACGGGCGGTTCGCCGCTGTCGGCCGCCATGTTCGGCCCGGAGCGGCGTGCGACGCCGCTGTGGACCGTGCTGATCCCATTCTTCAACGAAGCGGCGTTCCTTGGCCAGACGATCGCCAGCCTCGCCTCGCAGACGGTGCCGTTCCAGTTGCTGCTGGTCGACAACGGTTCGACCGACGACAGCGTTGCGATCGCTCGCGCGGCGATCGCTGCGCATGGACTGGATGCGACGATCATCAGCGAAACCGTGCCGGGCAAGGTCAGCGCGCTGCGCACCGGCCTGGGGCGCGTGCGGACCCGCTATGTCGCCACCTGCGATGCCGATACGCTGTACCCGCCGCATTATCTGGCCGAAGCGGAGGCGCTGCTTGCTCAGGACGGCTGCGTCGTTGCGGGCGCCTATTTCGTCGATCCGGGTGCAGACCAGAGCGCGCTCGACGCCGAAGCGCGCCGGATCCTGACCGCCGCACGCATGCTGCCACGTCAATGCCATGCGGGCGGGGCGGGCCAGTGCTTCGACGTCGCGGCGCTGCGGGCGGTCGGCGGCTTCGATGCGGCGCTGTGGGGCTATATCCTCGAGGACCACGAGGTGATCCACCGCACCATGTCGCAAGGCGACATGCGGTATTCGAAGGATCTGTGGTGCATGCCGTCGCCGCGCGAGCGGGATCGCGCTTCGATCCGGTGGACGCTGTTCGAACGGCTCGTCTACGCCGCGGCAGCGCCCTGGGCTGGCGACTGGTTCTTCTACCATTTCCTGGCCCGCCGGTTGCAGCGCCGGCGCCTGATGAGCGTGCAGATCCGCGAGCGCGCGTTCCAGACCGTCACCAGCTTTGCCCATTTACCCGTCCCGTCGAACCATGGAGGACCGATCCGTGCCGCGTCTCATCCTGTGCGCTGACGATTTCGCCTTTTCGCGCGATGTCAGCGAGACGATCGCTGGCCTGGCGCGCGAGGGGAAGCTCAACGCGACCAGTTGCATGACGCTGATGCCGGGCTGGGCGACCGATGCCGCGCTGCTGCGCGACCTGCCGCGCCATGTCGAGATCGGCCTGCACCTGACGCTGACCGGTGAGCGCCCGCTGACCGATATGCCGCAGTTCGCGCCCGAGGGCGTGATGCCGGAAATCGATCCGCTGACCCGTTCGGCGGCGCGTCGCGAGCTACCGCTCGACGAGATCGCCGGTGAAGTGGCCGCGCAGTTCGACGCTTTCGTCGCCGCGATGGGCCGGGCGCCGGACTTCGTCGACGGCCATCAGCACTCGCACGCGCTTCCCGGGATTCGCGACATCGTCTTGTTCGAAACCGCCCATCGCGCGCCGAACGCCTGGGTGCGCGACTGCGTCGACCGTGTCGGCGCGATGCTGCGGCGGCCGTTCGCGGGCAAAGCGATCGGCAGCGCCTTCCATTCGCGGGGCCTGAAACGGGACGCCGCGCGTTATGGCCTGCGTTGCAACGACAGTTTCGCGGGGCACTACGATTTCTCAACCGATTATCGGGGATTATTCCCACGGTTTCTACGCAAGGCGGCGAGCATGCATCTCGTGATGTGCCATCCCGGAGCGGGTAAACGACCCGGCGACGCGATCGCGGCAGCGCGTCCGCGTGAAGCCGATGCCTTGCGTACCTGGTCGATTGCCGACATGGCAGCGGCTGAGGGTCTGGCCTTTCCGGCCTGACATGAGGAGCTTGGGCGCAGATTGGCTGACGGGAGCACGGCGGATGGGGGGCTGCGTGCCGTCTTCCTTGCGCAGCGCGCGATGCTCCTGCGCCTGTTCGTCGCGCGCCTTGGCTCGCGGGAGGAAGCCGAAGACGCGCTCCACGATTTGTGGCTGCGGCTCGACCAACTCGGCACAACGCCCATCGCTCAGCCTGCTGCCTTCTTATACCGCGTCGCCAGCAATCTCGCGACCGATCGGCGCATCGCCGGCGCGCGGCGCGATGCACGCGACGGCGCGTGGCTCGCATCACAGCCCGCGGCCGATGATATGCCGGATGCCGAACGGGCGCTCGTCGCGCGCGATGCCCTGCGCGTCGTCGAGCAGGCGATCGATGCCATGCCCGAGCGGATGGGGCGAGCGCTCCGTCTGTTCCGTATCGAAGGGCGCAGTCAGCGCGCTATCGCCGATGAATTGGGCATCAGCGTGAGCGGCGTCGAAAAGCTTCTGCAGCGCGCCTATCGCATCCTGCACGCGCGCCTCGCCGAGGTGAATGGCGCGATGCCCGTGCTCGGCATGGAGCAGGATCAATGAGCGCGGCCATGGCAGCGATCGTCGATCAGGCCGCGCTGTGGCACGTTCGTCAGGCGGACATGTCGGCCGACGAATGGGAGCAATTCGTATTCTGGCTGGAAGCGGATGCCGAGCATGCGCGCGCCTATGACGCGATCGCCCTGCAGGATGCGCTGATTGCCGAAGCGCATTTTCCAGACGCGCCGGCAACGCCGGTGGCCGCAAACGACGACGAGCGCGTGTTCCGTCGTCGCTGGCCGCTTGCCGGCACCGCGGGGGCGGCAATCGCCGCCGCGCTGGCGCTATGGCTGGTGCCGGGCGTGTTGTTCAAACCGTCGCCCCAGGCTGGCATGAGCGAGGTAATCGCGACCCGTGACGGCGAACGGCGCGATATCCGGATGGCGGATGGGACGCAGATCGCGATGAACGGCGGGACGGTGCTGCGGTTCAATCCGGCTGATCCGCGGACGATCGCTATGGATCGCGGTGAGGTGGCGCTGCACGTCGTCCATGATTCCGCGCATCCGTTTACATTGCACGCCGGCGATCAAGTCATCCGCGACATGGGGACGACCTTCGACGTCACGCGTGACGGCGGCGATCTGTCGGTCGCGGTCGGCGAGGGATCGGTGATGTTCGAGCCGGACGGCGCCGCGGTGACACTGCGGGCCGGCGACGCTCTCACCCGCGACGGGGCGACCGGCCGGATCGTGCGCAGCACGATTCCCGCGGACAGCGTGGGTGGCTGGCGCCAAGGTGTGCTGAGTTTCGATGCGGCATCGGTCGCCGAGGTTGCGGCCAGCCTGCGGCGATTACACGGGTTTCGCCTGCGGATCGCGAGCGGCTTGTCCACGCGTCCGTTCACCGGCATAATCCACCTCACGGGGGAAGCCGATCGCGACATTCCGCATCTGGCCGATCTGATCGGGGCAACTTGGCGGCGTGACGGGGCGGATTGGGTGTTGGCGGAACGGTAAGCGGCGATCCCGACGGGGTGCCCGCTGGTTTCTCGCCGCCTGTTCGCTGAGCCTGCCCGCCACCGCATCGGCCAGTCCGCCGCAGCGGCGCGTCGCCCTCGCCATCGCGCCCATGACACTTGACCGTGCGGTGATCGCGCTCGCGCGCGCCGCTGGGGTCGATATCGTCAGTACGGAGCGCGGATTGCACGCTGTGCGGACGGCGGAGCTGCGCGGCACCCTGACGGTAAAGCAGGCGCTCGATCGCCTGCTGGCGGGCAGCGGCTTTCGTGCCGTGGCGAGCGGTCCCGGCAGCTATCGCATCGTCGTCGCGCCCCCGGCGCCACCGCCGCGGCCGGTCGCCCGCCCGGCAGCGCCTCCACCTCCCGAACCGGCGCCCGCCGATATCGTGGTGACCGCTAGTAAGCAGCGGGTGCCGCTGCTCCGCTATCCAGGGAGCCTGACGCTGGTAAGCGGCGTGCCGCGGCGTGCGAATGGGGCGACGGCAGACCTCAGCCAGATCGCGGGACAACTCCCGATCCTGCAAAGCACGCAACTGGGGCTTGGCCGCAACAAGGTGTTCATTCGCGGGATCGCGGACAGCAGCTTCAATGGCACAACCCAGTCGACCGCGAGCGTCTATTTGGACGACGTGCAGCTCAACGCCTCCGGCCCCGATCCGGCGTTGCGGCTGTACGATATGCAGGCGGTCGAGATCCTGGAAGGGCCGCAGGGTACGCTTTACGGGGCCGGCGCGATCGGTGGGTTGTTGCGGCTGACGACGCGCGCACCGGTGCTGGACGGTCTCGCCGGTAGCGCGAGTGCAGGCACCACGCTGACGCAGGGCGGCGCGCCGGGGTACGACGTGGCGCTGATGGCGAACGTGCCGCTCGTTGCGGGGAAGGCGGCGCTGCGGGGTGTTGCCTATCAGGTGCGCGACGGCGGGTATATCGACGCCGCACGGCGGCGTGTGGTCGACGCCAACCATAGCGACACGACGGGGGCGCGGCTGGCGTTGCGTGTCGATCCGGGGAGCGGCTGGCAGATCGATGCGAGCGGGGCGGCACAGCGGGTCGAATCGGCGGACGGCCAATATGGCGATGTGAGGCGATCGCCCTTTGCACAGCGCAATTATATCGCGCAGCCGTTCTTCGGGCGCTTGCTGTTCGGGCGGGTGACGATCGCCAAGGATTGGGAGAGCGGACTGCGGCTGGTGTCCGCGACGGGCGTCGCCGATTACCGGACGGTCGAGACGTTCGATGCGACGGGATTTGCCGCGCCGGTGTCGCGAGGGGCGGCGCGGTACGACCTCGACAACGACAAGCTGCTGGTGTCGCAGGAATTGCGGCTGTCGCGGTCGCTGGAAGGTGGGCGGTCGTGGCTTGCAGGCGTGAGCCTGTTGAGCGATCGGTCGATCCTGACGCGATCGGTGGGGCTGGGCGGTGCGGCGATCGATATCGTCGGTGTCACCAACGTCACGCGGTCGGCGTCCGGTTTTGGCGAGGTGACGGCGCGGCTGTGGCGTGATCTGTCGGTGACGTTGGGCGGCCGCGTCACGACGGCGCGGGTCGATGGCGAACCGTCGAGTACGCGGCGGCCGGGCAATTACATCAAGGGGCGATCGACGCAGCGGTTCGATCCGACGATCGCGCTGTCCTATCGCATCGCACCGGAGCTGGCGGCGTTCGCCCGCTATCAGACGGGCTTTCGCACCGGTGGTCTGGCGGTGGCGCAGGGCATCGGGCGGGTCGCCAATTACGATCCCGATTCGATCCGCTTTGCCGAGATCGGGCTGCGGCGGCTGCGCAGCGGGGTGCGGGGCGTCAGCTTTGCGATCAGCGGATCGACCGCGGCGTGGAGCAATATCCAGGCGGACCTGATCAACCGGCGCGGCCAGCCCTATACGACCAATCTGGGCGATGCCCGAATCCAGACGGTGGAGGCGTCGTTCGACTGGACGCCGACGACGCGGCTGACGATCGACGGGTCGGCGCTGTACACCCACAATATCGTCTACGGCGCTATCGCCGACCAGTCACGGCTGAACAACCGGCGCCTGCCGCAGACGCCGCCGTTCGCGGCGCATGGCGGGATCGGCTATCGCTGGCCGGAGGGACGGGTGACGCCGCGGATCGCGGCGAGCGCCGATTATGTCGGTCGGTCGGTGCTGGGGACCGGGGACCTTCTGGACGTGAGCCAGGGCAAGTATCTGACAATCGGCCTGACCGCCGGACTGCGCTGGCGGGGGATAGACCTGGGGTTGGGCGTCGAGAACCTGACCAATACCGCGTCCAACCGGTTTGCCTTCGGCAATCCGTTCGGCCTGCCGGGGCGGAACGAGACGACGCCGCTGCGCCCCCGCAATGTGCGGATCGGGGTATCAACCGCTTGGTAAGTCAGCGTTTTCTGGTCAGCTCGCGCATCGCGTCATCCAGACCGGCGAGGGTGAGCGGGTACATGCGGTCGGCCATCAATTCGCGCAGGATGCGGATCGACTGGCTGTAGCCCCATTGGTCCTTGGGCATCGGGTTGAGCCAGACCGCGGCGGGGTAGGTCGTCGTCAGGCGCTGCATCCAGACCGCGCCCGCTTCCTCGTTGAAATGTTCGACCGAGCCACCGGGATGGGTGATCTCATAGGGGCTCATCGACGCATCGCCGACCAGTACAAGCTTGTAATCATGGCCGAATTTATGGAGTACGTCCCACAAAGGCGTGCGCTCGGCGAAGCGGCGGCGGTTATCCTTCCACACGCCTTCGTACGGGCAATTGTGGAAGTAGAAGAATTCGAGGTTCTTGAATTCGGACGTCGCGGCGCTGAACAGCTCTTCGCACAGCTTGATCCACGGGTCCATCGACCCGCCGACGTCGAGAAACAGTAGCAATTTCACGGCATTGCGTCGTTCTGGCCGCATGCGCACGTCGAGCCAGCCCGCCCTTGCGGTGCTGTCGATCGTGCCGTCGATATCGAGTTCGTCGGCGGCGCCTTCACGCGCGAAACGGCGCAGGCGGCGTAGCGCGACCTTGATGTTGCGCGTGCCGAGTTCGCGGGTGTTGTCGAGGTTCTTGAATTCGCGCTGGTCCCAGACCTTGAGCGCGCGACCGTGCTTGCTCTCCCCGCCGATCCGCACGCCTTCTGGATTATAGCCCGAATTGCCGTAGGGGCTGGTGCCGCCGGTGCCGATCCATTTGTTGCCGCCCTGGTGACGCCCTTCCTGTTCGGCGAGGCGCTGTTTCAGCGTCTCCATGATCTCGTCCCACGATCCTAGGGACTTGATCTGCTCCATTTCCTCGGGCGTCAGATATTTCTCGGCAACGGCCTTCAGCCAATCGGCGGGAATCTCGGTCGGCTGGGTGCCGTAGGTCGTCGCGATCCCGCGAAAGACCTTGGCGAACACCTGGTCGAACCGGTCGAGCAGCCCCTCGTCTTTCACGTAGGTGGCGCGGGCGAGATAGTAGAATGCTTCCGGCGTGCGGTCGATCACTTCGGCGTCGAGCGCCTCCAGAAGCACCAGATGCTCCTTCAGGCTGGCCGGAATGCCGGCGAGTCGCAGTTCGTCGAGGAAGGTCAGGAACATGGTCGACTTCCGCCATTTCGAGCGTGGAAGTGGACGAAGTGGACGGTACGTACCGTCCCGAATGCGGCGGCGTGCAGGAGCGTCGGCAGGGCGGGGAACAGCGTCGGGGCGAACGGATCGGTCATGGCCTGGGACCGACGCTAGGAGCATTCGGCCGTGTAGGACAGCCCCTTTTTGAAGATCGGGTTTCGGCCGGGGGTCAGCGTGCGGCGTAGGCGTCGATCAGCGCGCCGACGTAATCCGGGTTGCGGGTAGTGATCTGCGGCGAGGGGCGGCCGCCGTAGATGAAGCCCTTCACCGGATAGATGCTGCTGCCCAGCCCCTCGGAATCGCGGAACCAGACCTTCACCTCGCTCCAGTCGTTGTCGGGCGACACGTCGTAGAGGGTGACGTCGCGTTCGGCATGGCCGCGTTCGCCGTTGAAGCGCGACCAATTGGCGTGGGTGAGCATCAGCACGCGGCGTTCGACGACCCGGCTGACGACGGCGACATGGCCGAGCGGCAGGCGGCCGCTCTTGGCGAAGACGATGACCGAGCCGACGCGGGGATCGTGGCCGCGATCGTAATGGCCGTCTGCCTTCGACCACCAGGTCCAGGCGTCGCCGTAGATCTGGATGCCCGATGCCTCGCGCGCGAAGGGGACGCACTGGCCGACGTAATCGAGCAGATTGCCGCCCGCTGCGTTTGCCGGGGCGGCAAGCTGCGTTGCCGCTCCGATTGCCGCGGCGATCATGCCGCACTTGCGAAGAATGCCCTGCATCCGATGAGTTTTAGGGAAGGGGCGGTGACCGTTTGGTTGGGATTCGTGGTTAAGAAACGGTAATGCGGCAAAATATTGCCGGTCGTTTCGTTGCTGAAATGAGTGATTTTGTTCCGGTTGGGTGGTGATTTTTTTGTGGCTGGGGCCGGCATGCCGGTGGGTCTCAGGTACGCGTGGTGCAACCTAGCCGTCACCCCGGACTTGATCCGGGGTCCCGCTTTCCGCCGCCGCGAAAGAAGAAGCGGGATCCCGGCTCAAGGCCGGGATGACGATGGAGGTGGGGTGAGGGGCGGTGGGGGATTGCTGCTGTTATGTTTTGGGTGCAGCCGTTTGTGGTCTGCGTGGGGGGATCGGTTTGTTTGGAGAGAGGGCATTGCTGACCTCCCCCTCCGTCACCGCTGCGCGGTGCCACCTCCCCCTGGCGGGGGAGGACTTTGCCGGATCGGGCGCTGGGCACGGTGCCCTTCTCCGTCATCCCGGCCTTGAGTCGGGATCCCGCTTCTTCTTTGCCGCTGTGGGAAAAGCGGTCCGCGGATCACGTCCGGGGTGACGGTGGGGGGCTCTTAACGGCCCTGGCGTTTCGCCATGAAGGCCAAGCGTTCGAACAGCATGATGTCCTGTTCGTTCTTCAGCAGCGCGCCGTGGAGCGGGGGGATCGCCTTGGTGGGATCGCGGTTCTGGAGGACGTCGAGCGGCATGTCTTCGTGCAGCAGCAGTTTCAGCCAGTCGAGCAGTTCGCTGGTGCTGGGTTTCTTCTTGAGGCCGGGGACCTCGCGGACGTCGTAGAAGATGTCCATCGCCTTGCTGACCAGGATCTTCTGGATGCCGGGGAAGTGGACGTCGACGATCGCCTGCATCGTGTCGCGATCGGGGAATTTGATATAGTGGAAGAAGCAGCGGCGCAGGAAGGCGTCGGGCAGTTCCTTTTCGTTGTTGCTGGTGATGACGACGATCGGGCGTTCGCTGGCGCGCACGGTTTCCTTCGTCTCGTAGACGTGGAATTCCATGCGATCGAGTTCCTGCAACAGGTCGTTGGGAAATTCGATATCGGCCTTGTCGATCTCGTCGATCAGCAGGACGGGCGGCGTGGGCCGGGTGAAGGCTTCCCATAATTTGCCGCGACGGATGTAATTGGCGATGTCGTGGACGCGTTCGTCGCCCAATTGGCCGTCGCGCAGGCGGGCGACGGCGTCATATTCGTACAGGCCCTGCTGCGCCTTGGTGGTCGATTTGACGTTCCATTCGATCAGCTCGGCGCCGGTCGCCTTGGCGATCTCATGCGCCAGTACCGTCTTGCCGGTGCCGGGTTCGCCCTTCACCAGCAGCGGACGGCGCAGCGTGACCGCGGCGTTGACCGCGACCTTCAGGTCGTCGGTCGCGACGTAATTCTGCGTGCCTTCGAAGCGCTTCATGGCCGGATCCCGGATATTGAATATCGGGTACGTCGTTGCCGGATCGCGGGGCGGAGCGCAAGCGGGGGTGGTGGGGTGTGCGCGCAACCGATTGCTGTCCCTGCCGGCCTGATCCATGATCGACGAGGTGCCAGGGGAGACAATGTGATGATCGCGTTTCGTGCGCTGCTGATCGCTGCCTGGACTGCGCTGGCGATCTACACGGGGGTTGTGATCGCCAGGCATGGCATGGATCTGCTCCCGATCTTTTTCGGGGATATCGCACGCATGACGTGGTCCGGCCAGTTCAATGCAGACTTCTCATGCTTCCTGCTGTTGTCCGCACTGTGGACCGCTTGGCGTCATCACTTCACCCCCGTCGGCCTCGGTCTCGCGATCTTGGCGTTCTTCGGCGGCGCCGGATTTCTGCTGCCGTATCTTTTGCTACTCAGCATCCAGACGCGAGGTGACATGACGGCCCTGCTGACGGGCGGTCGTCACGCGGCAACGGGTGGCCGCGGCACAGTCCAATAGCCGCCTCACCCCTCCCGCGCGCTGGCCCTTGCCTCCAGCAAATCCCAGATCGCGCGGTGCTGGGCGAACAATTGCTGGGCGCCGAAGCCGATGGCGCGTTCGGTCGCGGGGGTGCCGCCGAGCGCGTCGATGCTGGCGCCCGTTTCCAGATGCGGCGGGAAGGCGCGAGGGGCCGGCTCCACGCCGAAGCGGAGCGCGGCGGCGTCGAGCAGGCGGCGGATCATGCCCCAGTCGTGGACCAAAGCGGCGACCGCGCCGGTCGCGCAGCCGCGGCGTTCGGAGGCGCCAAGCGTTTCGAGCGTGTGGCGGCTGGTGGTGAGCGCGGTCTCGCTATCCGCTTGGCCGGGGGTGGAGGGCAGCGGGCCGGCGGCGGCGGCGAGATGGGCGATATAGGCGCGCTCGACGGCAAAGGCATCGGCGATCCGGTCGAGCCAGTCGCAGGCGTCGGGCTGCGCGCACTGGCTGCGTGCGGCGGCGGCGAGTCCGGGGTGGACGCCATGGACCGCACAGAGCGCATGCACGGCATCGGACACGTCGCGCGCCGAGGCGCGTGGCGAGACGAGGCGGGCAAAATGCGGATGCGCCGCGCTGCCGTCGACGGCCCCCAATCGGGCAACCATGTCCCATGCGCTTGGCGACCAGGCCGTCTGTACGGTGTTCAACATATCACTCCGGGACATTTACTGATGCCGCCCGCCGATCCGGTGCGACACGCCACCCTTGTCGCCCCGTACCTATACCGAACCACGTAAAGACACGGTTGATGCGCCGGTAACCCTGCCGCAATCCCGCTTTACGTCGGCGGATCGTGCCCTAAGAACGGCGATACGTTGGAGTTGGAGTAGGTGATGCGGACATGGTGGTTGGGGCTGGCGCTGGCATCGGTGGGCGCGATGGCGATAGGCGCTGAGGCGGGCGCGCAGACGGCCGCGGCGCCGCAAGCGGACAAGCTGACGCTGGCGCGCGTCTTCGGCAGCCCCGATTTGTCGGGATCGCAGCCGCGCGGCGTACGCCTGTCGCCGGACGGCACGCTGCTCACCTTCCTGCGCCCGCGCGCCGACGAGAAGGAGCGCACCGATTTGTGGGCGCGCGACACGCGCACCGGTGCGGAGCGGATGCTGGTCGACAGCAAGAAGGTGGGCACCGGCGCCGAATTGACCGAGGCGGAGAAGATGCAGCGCGAGCGCGCGCGCATCGGCGGGTCGAAGGGTATCGTCGCCTATGACTTTGCGCCCGATGGCCGCTCGATCCTGGTGCCGCTGGACGGCGATCTGTATCTTGCGACACTGGACGGCAAGGTCCGCCGGCTGACCGCGACGCCGGGTGGTGAGCTCAACCCGATCATCTCGCCCAAGGGCAATTACGTCAGCTTCGTGCGCGACCAGAATCTGTTCGCGCAGCCGCTGAGCGGGGGTGAGGCGCGCGCGCTGACCACCGGTGGCGGCGGTACGGTGCATTTCGGTGAGGCGGAATTCGTCGCGCAGGAGGAAATGGATCGGCGCACCGGCTATTGGTGGTCGCCGGACGAGCGCTATGTTGCGGTCGAGCGGTTCGACGAGGCGCCGGTGCGCGTTTTCACCCGTGCGTCGATCGGCGCGGCGGGGACCAAGACCTACGAACAGCGCTATCCCGCGGCGGGCACGCCCAACGTGCTGGTCGACCTGTATGTGATGCGGCCGGACGGGTCGGGGCAGGTGAAGGTCGATCTGGGCAGCGACCCGGACATCTATCTGGCGCGCGTCGACTGGACGCCCGACGGCAAGACGCTGCTGGTGCAGCGCGAGAGCCGCGACCAGAAGACGCTCGACATGCTCGCCGTCGATCCCACGACGGGCAAGGCGAAGGTGTTATTCACCGAGAAGTCGGGCGCGCGGAGCTGGATCAACCTCAGCGACGATTATCGCGTGCTGAAGGATGGCAGCCTGATCTGGCGGTCGGAGCGGGACGGCTATGGCCACCTGTATCTGCGCAGCCTGGCGGGCAAGTGGACGCAGCTGACCAAGGGGCCGTGGGTCGTGACCGGCCTGGTCGGTGTGGATGAGGCGAAGGGGCGCATCTACCTCACCGGCACGAAGGACGATGTGCTCGAGCAACATCTGTATTCGGTCGATATCGGGCGGCCGGACGTGCTGACCCGGCTGACCGAGCGAGGGTGGACCAACATCGCGTCGATGGACGGCGCGGCGAGCCGCTTCATCATCTCGCGCTCCAATGCGGGGCAGCCGACGCAGGTCTATCTGGCGGACACGAACGGCAAGCGGCTGGAGTGGATCAACGAGAATGCGATCCGGCCGGGGCACCCCTATTACCCCTATCTCGCCAGCCACCAGCCGACCAAGTTCGGGACGATCAAGGCGAAGGACGGCAGCACGCTGTATTGGGAAATGATCACCCCGCCGCTGGTGCCGGGCAAGAAGTATCCCGTGTTCTTCGAACATTATGGCGGTCCGGGCACTGGCCAGCAGGTGACGCGTGGCTGGCAGGGGGCGCTGCCGCAATATCTGGTCAGCCAAGGCTGGGTGTATTTCAAGATCGACAATCGCGGGTCGTACAACCGCGGCAAGGCGTTCGAGGACCAGATCTATCACGCCATGGGCACGGTGGAGGTCGAGGACCAGCTGGCCGGTGCTAACTATCTCAAGTCGCTGCCGTTCGTGGATGGCAACAAAATCGCGACCTATGGTTGGTCGTATGGCGGATACATGTCGCTGAAGATGCTGGAGAAGACGCCGGGCGTCTATGCGGCGGCGGTGTCCGGCGCGCCGGTGACCGACTGGCAGCTGTATGACACGCATTATACCGAACGCTATCTGGGCGATCCGGCGAAGGACCCCAAGAGCTATGCGACGTCGCAGGCGGTGGAGGATTCGCCGAAGATCAAGGACCCGCTGCTGCTGATCCACGGCATGGCGGACGACAACGTCTTCCTCGACAATTCGACCAAGGTCGCCGCGAAGATGCAGGCGACGGCGACGCCGTTCGAGATGATGTTCTACCCGGGCTACACACACCGGGTGGGTGGTCCGATGGTGAGCCAGCATCTGTGGGGGACGATCCTGGAGTTCCTCGACCGGAATGTGAAGAATAAGAAGTAAGGCCGCCAATTCCTCCCTCGCTTCAGCGGGGGAGGGGGACCGTTCGCGTAGCGAATGGTGGAGGGGGCGTTTCCGCGAACGCGAGGGCTCCGTATCCTCCTCCTCCGTCACCGCTTCGCGGTGCCACCTCCCCCTGGCGGGGGAGGACTTCCAGTTATCGTGATTTCGTCATGCGGTGCCGCTAAGGCGCCACCCCATGCACTTCGTCGCCGCCTTTCACCTGTGGCCGTTCCTCGACACGGTCGTCAGCTATCTCACCGCCTTCGTGCTCGGCACCGCGATCGGCGCGGAGCGGCAGTATCGGCAGCGGACCGCGGGGCTGCGGACCAACGCGCTCGTCGCGATCGGGGCGGCGGCGTTCGTTGATCTGGGGCAGCGGCTGGGCGGCGACGTCGAGTCGATCCGGGTGATCGCCTATGTCGTGTCGGGGATCGGCTTCCTCGGCGCGGGCGTGATCATGAAGGAGGGGATGAACGTCCGCGGGCTCAACACCGCGGCGACCTTGTGGTGTTCGGCGGCGGTGGGATCGATCGCGGGGTCGGACATGATCGCCGAGGCGACGCTGCTGACGGGCGTCGTGTTGTTCGCCAACACCGCGCTGCGACCGCTGGTCGATGCGATCAACCGCATTCCGATCGCCGGCGGCACGGTGGAGGCGACGTATAGCGTGACGATCACCGTGCCGGTCGCCGCGGCGGGGCCGATGGGGGATGTGCTGGTGGGGCATCTCGAGGAGGCGGGATTGCCCGTCGCCGACCTCGACACGCAGGTGCGCGACGACGAGCATGTCGCGCTGGTCGCGACGCTGGTGGGCAGCGGCGTGGTGGATGCGGAGCTCGACGCGTTGGTCGAGCATCTGGGCCGCGTGCATGGGATCGACCACGCGACGTGGCAGCTGAGCACGCACGATTAGGAAAGTCGGTGGACGTTTCCGCGCAACCGTATTAGGCGGCGCACACTGAATTGGAGGACGTGATGGGTTATCGGGTGGTGGTCGCGGGCGCGACGGGCAATGTCGGGCGCGAGATGGTCAACATCCTCGCCGAACGCGACTTCCCCGCGGACGAGATCGCGGTGCTGGCGTCGAGCCGCAGCCAGGGCGACGAGATCGAGTATGGTGACACCGGTCGCATGCTCAAGGTCCAGAATATCGAATATTTCGATCCGACCGGCTGGGACATGGCACTGTTCGCGATCGGCAGCGAGGCGACCAAGGTCTATGCGCCCAAGTTCGCCGCCGCCGGCTGCACCGTGATCGACAATTCGTCGCTGTACCGGATGGACCCGGACGTGCCGCTGATCGTGCCGGAAGTGAACGCCGACGCCATCGACGGCTACAAGGCGAAGAACATCATCGCCAACCCCAATTGCTCGACCGCGCAGATGGTCGTCGCGCTGAAGCCACTGCATGACGCGGCGAAGATCACGCGCGTCGTTGTGGCCACGTACCAGTCGGTATCCGGCGCGGGCAAGGTCGGCATGGACGAGCTGTTCGAACAAAGCCGCAATATCTTCGTCGGCGATCCCGCCGAGCCGAAGAAGTTCACCAAGCAGATCGCGTTCAACGTGATCCCGCACATCGACAGCTTCCTGGACGACGGATCGACCAAGGAAGAGTGGAAGATGGTGGTCGAGACGAAGAAGATCCTCGATCCTAAGATCAAGGTGACCGCGACCTGCGTGCGCGTGCCCGTATTCGTCGGCCATTCCGAGGCGCTGAACATCGAGTTCGAAAACGAGATTTCCGCCGAGGACGCCAAGCGCATCCTGCGCGAGGCGCCGGGCATCATGCTGATCGACAAGCATGAGGACGGTGGATACGCCACGCCGATCGAGGCGGCGGGCGATGACGCGACCTATGTCAGTCGCGTGCGTGAGGATCCGACCGTGGAGAACGGGCTGGCGCTGTGGTGCGTCAGCGACAATTTGCGCAAGGGTGCGGCGCTGAACGCGGTGCAAATCGCGGAACTGCTGGGCCGGCGGCACCTGCAGAAGGGCGGTTGAGCGGCTGATAGCGGAGTGATAGCATCTGTCCCATGGGACAGGTGCTGATCCGCAATCTCGACGACGCGCTGATCGCCGACTTCCGGCGCGTCGCCAAGGCCAATGGTCGATCTTTGGAAGCCGAGTTGCGCGAAGCGCTCGCACAGGCTCGGCCTAAGGTGCGGTTGGATGGCGATGCACTCCGAACGCTGGTCCACAGTCTGTGGGCGATGACTCCACCCGAGACGGCAGCGGTCGATAGCACCCCGTATATTCGCGAGGCCCGGGACGCGGGATGATCGTTCTCGACGCGAGCGTCGCGATCAAGTTGGTTACGCGCGAACCGGGTGCAGAGGCCGTATTGATCCGGGTAGTCGGGGAGGTGGAGCGGATCGCACCCGACTGGTTCCACGTCGAAGTAGCGAACGCGCTGGCCAAAAAAGTGCGGAATGATGGCCTGTCCGAAGCCGCAGCGGCGGCGGGTCTGACCGCTGCGCCCGACCTGCTGACCGATACGGTCGCTACGCTATCGTTACTCGACGAGGCCTTCGCATTGTCTATGCAGTCAGGTCATGCGGTGTATGACTGCCTGTACCTTGTGCTGGCTGTCAGAACTGATGCGATCGTTTTGACGGCCGATGCCGGCATGGCCCGGGCGGCAAAACGAGTGGGATTAGCCGGGTACGTTGAACTGATCGGTTGACGTCGATCCCCCCCTCACACCCGCCGGTGTTTGCCGCCGTAATGCTGGCCGACATATTGCCCGATGCGGGCCATTTCGGTGGCGGCGGCGCGGGTGGCTTCGGCGCAGCAGGGCAGGGGATCGCGTTCGGCCTGGGCGGCGCGCATCGCGACGCGTTCGGTCAATTCCTTGATATCGGCGCGGCTGAGCACGTTCTTTTCGCGCAGCAGGCACAACAGGCTTTGCAGGATCACGAGGCTCTCGTCGCCCGTGCCGGTCCGATGCAGCTCCATCATCGCTCTCCTTGCTTGTTTTGAAGGGAGAGTATGCCCTTTTGAGGAGGTTGGGAAGGGGCAGGCGGAGGTTTGGGGATGGGCTTGAATCGCCGATGTAAATGCCTGGCTGGGCTAGCCTCGTTCCGTTACCCCGGACTTGATCCGGGGTCCCGCTTTAGGGCGGGCGGGGAATAGCGGGACCCCGGATCAAGTCCGGGGTGACGGTGGGGTGGGGTCGGCCGCAACCGCGGTCGACGATCGGTGCTGGACAGGCGCGGGATCACGACCCACGTGGGGTGGCGCTCGCAACCTATGGATGACAACCCTTGGCCCTTTCCCCTTCCGATCCGCAGTATTTCGCCAGCTTCGACGGCACTCGCATCGCCTATCGCGAGCTGGGCGAGGGGCGGCCCGTCGTGCTGATCCACGGCTATTTCTCCACGGCGGAGGTCAATTGGATCAAATATGGCCATGCCGCCGCGATTGCGGCCAAGGGCTTTCGCGTCATCATGCCGGACCTGCGGGGCCATGGGGCCTCGGACAAGCCGCATGACCTTGCCGCCTATCCGGCGGATGCGCTGATGCGCGACGGGATGGCGCTGATCGCGCATCTGGGGCTGACCGATTACGATCTCGGCGGTTATTCGCTGGGGGGGCGGACGACGATGCGGATGCTCGCCAACGGGGCGAGGCCGCGCCGCGCGGTCATTGCGGGCATGGGGCTGACCGGGATCGTCAGCACGGCGGGGCGGGGCGGCTATTTCCGGCACGTGCTGACCAACCTCGGCAGCTTCGAACGCGGGTCGGGTGAGTGGATGACCGAGGCGTTCCTGAAGACGACCGGGGGCGATCCTGTGGCGCTGCTCAACGTGCTCGAGACGTTCGTCGATACGCCGATCGAGGCGGTCGAGGCGATCGACGTGCCGACGCTGATCGTCGCGGGGATCGACGACGACGACAACGGATCGGGCGCGGCGCTGGCCGACGCGCTGCCGCAGGCGATCTTCCGCGAGATTCCCGGCAATCATATGAGCGCGGTCACCAAGCCGGAGCTGGGCCAGACGATCGCAGACTTCCTGAGCGCCTGACCGCAGGCGCTTGACCAAAAGGGGCGCCCCCGCGCATCGTGTCGGCAACGACAAGAAGTCAGTAGGGGATTGTTTTCATGCGTCTCGTTTCCACCGCCGCGCTCGCCGCGGCGCTGTTTGCCGCGCCCGTCGCGGCGCAGACCGCGCCGGCCGGGCAGGCCGCGCCAGCGAAGCCGACCGCGGCCGAGGCCGACGCTTATGTCGCTGCGGTCGAAAAGGAGGCCGCCGATCTGTCGGTGCCCGCGCAGCAGGTCGCCTGGGTCAATGCGACCTATATCACCGACGATACCGATGCACTGGCGGCGAAATCGGGCGCGGAGCTGACCGAAAAGGCGGTGCAATGGGCGAAGGGCGCGGCGCGCTTCAACGGCGTGACGGGCCTGTCCTATGACACCAAGCGCAAGCTCGACCTGCTGAAGAATGGCGTCGGCCTGCCTGCGCCGACCACGCCGGGTGCGGCGACCGAACTCGCGACGCTGACGACGCGCATGTCGTCGCGCTACGGCAAGGGAAAGGGCACGCTGGACGGCAAGCCGATCAACGGATCGGACATCGAGGCGGCGATGGGGACGACGCGCGATCCCGCCAAGCTGAAGGAGATGTGGGTCAGCTGGAACGACAATGTCGGCGCGCCGATGCGGGCGGATTACACGCGGATGACCGCGATCTCGAACGCAGGTGCGAAGGAGCTGGGGTTCGCCGATGTCGGTGCGATGTGGCGGTCCGGCTATGACATGACGCCGCAGCAGTTCGAGGCGCTGACCGACCAGATCTGGAAGGAGGTGGAGCCGCTCTACCTCTCGCTGCACACCTATGTCCGGTGGAAGCTGAACGAGAAATATGGCGATGCCGTCCAGGCGAAGACCGGGCCGATCCGCAGCGACCTGCTCGGGAATATGTGGGCGCAGGAATGGGGCAATATCTACGATCTCGTCGCGCCCAAGGGGGCGGGCGATCTGGGCTATGACACTGGCGATCTGCTGAAGGCCAAGGGCTATGATCCCGTTCGCATGGTGAAGCAGGGCGAGGCCTTTTATTCGTCGCTCGGCTTCGCGCCGTTGCCCGAGACATTCTGGCAGCGTTCGCAGATCGTGAAGCCGGCCGATCGCGAGGTGATCTGCCATGCGTCGGCATGGGATATCGACAATATGGACGATATCCGCATCAAGATGTGTACCAAGGTGAACGGCGACGACTTCGTCACGATCCACCATGAGCTGGGCCACAATTACTACCAGCGTGCGTACAAGAACCAGCCGTATCTGTACAAAAACGGCGCCAATGACGGGTTCCACGAGGCGATCGGCGATACGGTCGCGCTGTCGATCACGCCGGATTATCTGGTGAAGATCGGGCTGTTGCAGCCGGCGCAGGTGCCGGCCGCGGACAAGGACATCGGCCTGCTGCTGCGCCAGGCGATGGACAAGGTGGCGTTCCTGCCGTTCGGTCTGCTGGTCGACAAATGGCGTTGGGACGTCTTTTCGGGCAAGATCGCGCCGGGCCAGTATCAGCAGGGCTGGGATGCGCTGCGCCTGAAGTATCAGGGGATCGTGCCGCCGGTGGCGCGCGACGAAACCAAGTTCGACGCGGGCGCGAAATACCATATTCCGGGGACGGTGCCCTATGCGCGCTATTTCCTGGCGCGGGTGCTGCAGTTCCAGTTCTACAAGGCGGCGTGCGAGCAGGCGGGCTGGAAGGGGCCTCTGCATCGCTGCTCGTTCTACGGCAACAAGGCGGTCGGCGAGAAGCTGAACGCGATGCTGAGCATGGGTCAGTCGAAGCCGTGGCCGGATGCGCTGCAGGTGATGACCGGCACGCGGCAGATGTCGGGCAAGGCGCTGGTGGAGTATTTCGCGCCGCTGAAGACGTGGCTGGACCAGCAGAACAAGGGCAAGCCGCAGGGTTGGTGATGGGGTGAGGTGTTCGGGGCTGTTGCTCCGAATGCCGCGTCACGCCGGACTTGGTCCGGGGTCTAAGCCGCGGGGGCGAGGCAGGAGGCTCTGGCCGTCCCCCTCGTCGTGAAGTGGACCCCGGACCAAGTCCGGGGTGACGGAGTGGGTGGGGTGAGCGGAGCGCGTCGCCCACCCCCTTCGCATCAGAGCGCGTCGAGCAGGTGTTCGGCGCTGCTGACCTTGAATTCGCCGGGGGCTTCGACGTGGAGTTGCTTCACGACGCCGTCTTCGACCAGCATCGCGTAGCGCTGGCTGCGCAGGCCCATGCCGAACTTGCTGCCGTCCATCGTCAGGCCGACCGCCTTGGCGAAATCGCCGTTGCCGTCGGCGAGCATCGTGATGCCCTCGGCCTCCTGCGACTTGGCCCAGGCGCCCATGACGAAGGCGTCGTTGACCGAGGTGCAGGCGATTTCGTCGACGCCCTTGGCGGCGAGCGCGTCGCGCTTCTCGACGAAGCCAGGGAGGTGCCGGGCGGAGCAGGTCGGCGTGAAGGCGCCGGGCACCGCGAACAGCGCGACGGTGCGACCGCGGAAGAAATCATCGGTGGAGACCTGATCGGGGCCGTCTGGCGTGACCTTGGTCAGGGTGGCGCTGGGGATCGTATCGCCGACGGTGATCGTCATCATGGGTCTCCGGGTAGAAAGGTTGCGCGCGGGACCGTCGGCCACATCGCCGCCGATTTCAAGCATGGCGCCTGCCGGCGGGACGGTTATGGTGGCAAGGTTATGGAAGGTCCCGTTTATCTGTCCGGCCAGTTCCTGCTCGCGATGCCGGGCATGGCCGATCCCAGTTTCGACCATGCGGTGATCGCAATGTGTGCGCATGACGCGGGCGGCGCGCTGGGCGTGGGGCTCGGCGCGACGATCGATGGGCTGACGCTGCACGACCTGCTCGACCAGTTCGAGATTGCCCACGGCGCCGCACCGCCCGCCCCGGTACACTTCGGTGGGCCGGTGGAGCCGCGCCGCGGGTTCGTGCTGCATACGCTGGACTGGGCGGGACAGGACACGGTGGAGGTGGCCGGGCGATGGGCGCTGTCGGGCACGATCGACGTGCTGCGCGCGATCGCTGACGGGACGGGGCCGTCGCGCTACGTCGCCGCGCTGGGCTATGCCGGCTGGTCGGCCGGGCAGCTCGACGCGGAGCTGTCGCAGCCGGGGTGGTTTCATGTCGCGGGTGACGATGCGCTGCTGTTCGACACGCCCGCGCCGCAGCGGTGGAGCAGCGCCTTCGCCAAGGCGGGGATCGACCCGCGGCTGCTGGTGGTGGGCACGGGAACCGCCTGACGCGAGATATAAAGATATCTTTATATTTGATCTGTAAGGGCGGAGCGGCTAGGGGCAACCCATCCATACCTCTTCAGGAGCATGCCACGTGGCTACTGCGCTCGCGCCCAACGGCACGAACACCGATTACGTCATCAAGGACATCGGCCTCGCCGATTTCGGCCGCGCCGAGATCAAGATCGCCGAAACCGAGATGCCCGGCCTGATGGCGCTGCGCGACGAATTCGGCGCGGCCCAGCCGCTGAAGGGCGCGCGCATCACCGGCTCGCTGCACATGACGATCCAGACCGCCGTGCTGATCGAGACGCTGACCGCGCTCGGCGCCGACGTCCGCTGGGCGACCTGCAACATCTTCTCGACGCAGGACCATGCCGCCGCCGCGATCGCCGCGACGGGCGTGCCGGTGTTCGCGGTGAAGGGCGAAAGCCTGGCCGAATATTGGGATTATGTCGGCGACATCTTCACCTGGGACGGCGACGTCGAGGGTCAGACCGCCAACATCATCCTGGACGACGGCGGCGACGCGACCATGTTCGCGCTGTGGGGTGCGAAGCTCGAAGCCGGCCAGACCTTCGGCGAGCCGGAGAATGAGGAAGAGGTCGAGTTCCAGCGTTCGGTGAAGGCGTTCATCGCCAAGAAGCCGGGCTATCTGACCCAGACCGTCAAGAACCTGAAGGGCGTGTCGGAAGAGACGACCACCGGCGTTCACCGCTTGTACGAGATCGCCAAGAAGGGCGAGCTGCCTTTCCCGGCGATCAACGTCAACGACTCGGTCACCAAGTCGAAGTTCGACAATCTGTACGGCTGCAAGGAATCGCTGGTCGACGCGATCCGTCGCGCCACCGACGTCATGCTGGCGGGCAAGGTTGCTGCGGTCGCCGGCTTCGGCGACGTCGGCAAGGGCTCGGCCCAGTCGCTTCGCAATGGCGGCGCGCGCGTGCTCGTGACCGAGATCGACCCGATCTGCGCGCTGCAAGCGGCGATGGAAGGCTTCGAGGTCGTGACCATGGATGAGGCCGTGAAGCGCGCCGACATCTTCGTCACCGCGACCGGCAACGCCGACGTCATCACCGCCGATCACATGAAGGCGATGAAGCCCATGTCGATCGTCTGCAACATCGGCCACTTCGACAGCGAGATCCAGATTGCGGCGCTGTCGAACTACAAGTGGACCGAAGTGAAGCCCGGCACCGACCTGGTCGAGTTCCCGGACGGCAAGCAGATCATCGTGCTGGCCAAGGGCCGCCTGGTGAACCTGGGCTGTGCGACCGGCCACCCCAGCTTCGTGATGTCGGCCTCGTTCACCAACCAGACGCTCGCCCAGATCGAGCTGTGGACCAAGGGCGAGAACTACAAGAACGAAGTCTACGTCCTGCCGAAGCACCTCGACGAGAAGGTCGCCGCGCTCCACCTCGAAAAGCTGGGCGTCCAGCTGTCGAAGCTGAGTGAGAAGCAGGCGGCGTACATCGGCGTGCCGGTGGAAGGCCCGTTCAAGCCGGATCATTACCGCTACTGATCCGGACGGCGCCCGGTCTCGGGTGCTGCGGATACGAAGAGGGGCGACACCGCGAGGTGCCGCCCCTTTTTTGTTGGTCTGGTATGTCCCCGCCGTCACCCGTGTGTAGGCTGGCGCTTGCAGCGGCTCGTGCAATGCCCCTTAACGGGGAGATCCCGACCTTCGCTGGGAATACGCGTAATTCCTCCCCCGCCAGGGGGAGGTGGCGCCGCCGGAGGCGGTGACGGAGGGGGCGGACACGGGAGGGTTTCGAAACAGGACGCTACCCTGACCTCCCCCTCCGTCATGCCTGCGGCATGCCACCTCCCCCTTGCGGGGGAGGATTTTTCTTATCACGCTGAATGTCCATCGGCCTGCGGGGCCTACGAATAGTCCGCGGGGTTGCGTCGGACCGATGGGGGCGGTGGCCCGCCCCCAAGGCCTTACTTCGGCGCGGCGCTGCTGGTGGCGGCGCCGGTTGCCGAGGCCGCGGTTGCGGCGGCGAGCTGGGCGGCGGTGATGCCGACGATCACCTTGCCGCTGGCGTCGGCGCTGAAGCCGTTGATCGGCAGCTTCACCTCACCCTTGGCGGTATTGAGCGTCACGAATTCGGCGTCGGCCGACTTGATCGTGCCGAGTGCCGCGCCGCCGAGACCAGTGACGGCGGTGCCGGGGACCAGCTTCGCCTTCACCGCGGCCTGGGCCTGCGCCTGCGAGCTGGCGATCGCCGCGTCGAGCTGCGCCTTGGTCATCGCCATGGCGAAGCCCTTCTCGGTCTTGCCGATCGAAGCCGGCGGCACGGGCACCTGCGCGGTGCCGGTGTTGAGGACGATCGCCTGCGGCGTGACGCTGGCGACAGTGCCCAGCGAGACGCCCGCGCTGTCATAGATCGTGGCGCCGACCGTAGGGGTGGTCGCGGTCGCGCTGGCACCGGCCTGCGCGCTCGCGCCGGCGGCCGGAGCCTGTTGTGCCACAGCCGCGGCGGGCATCAGCATCAGGGTGCCGATCGTCAGGGCCAAGGTACGCATCGAGTGTCTCCATTGTTGCTCGTTGTGACAAAGTAACGATGGGATTTCGGATGCGGTTCCGCCCGTTTTTGGCGGCGAGGCGAGTGTCCTTTCAGATCAACCGGTTATGGGCAGACGAACCGTCCCGTCTTCGGCACGCTTCAGCGGACCGTAGCCCAAGACGGCCTCCAGCGGCAGCGGGCCGTAGAGGTGCGGGAACAGCTGGCCACCGCGGGATTCCTCCCACTTCAGCGATGCGCCGAAGCTGCCGAGGTCGACCGCGGCAACGTGCAGGTCGGTCTGCTCGGCGAAATGCTTGTCGACCGTCTCCGTCAGCTGCTCTGCGGTCGACATGTGGATGTAGCCATCCGCCAGATCGACCGGCGCGCCGGCGAAACTGCCGTCGCGTTCCAGCGCGGCCATCTGCTCCGCGGTCAGCACCTTATAGGCGACGAGGGGGAGGGCGCTCATGCGTCCTCCTCGCCATCGTCACTCTCATCGACGCGTTCGTCCATCGTCGCCGGGCCGGTGCCGTCGTCGACGACCAAGGCGTCATCGGTAGGGGCTGCGGGGGCATCGCCGATCTCGTCGGCGACGATCGCCTCCGCCTCGTTCTCGGGCTCTTCCTCCTCGTCGATCCGGGCGGCGGAGACGACATGCTCGTCCTTCGCCACGCTGAACAGCGTCACACCCTGCGTGTTGCGGCCCGTGACGCGGACGTCGCCGACCGACATGCGAATGAGCTTTGCCTGATCGGTGACCAGCATCAGCTGCTCGCCCGAATGCGCGGGGAAGCTGGCGACGACGGGGCCGTTGCGGCCCGCCGACACGATGTTGGTGATGCCCTGGCCGCCACGGTTGGTGCGGCGATATTCGAAGGCGGACGTGCGCTTGCCATAGCCGTTCTGGGTGACGGTGAGGATGAACTCTTCCGCCGCTTCGAATTCGGCCATGCGTTCGGGGCTGAGCGACATTTCGCGCTCGCCTTCCTTCCACGGGGCGGCCTTCAGATAGGCCTCGCGCTCCTCGGTCGTCGCCGCGAAGCCGCGGAGGATCGACAGGCTGATGACCGCATCGCCCTCGGCGAGGCTGACGCCGCGGACGCCGGTGGAGGTGCGGCTCTGGAATTCGCGCACGTCGGTGGCGGCGAAGCGGATCGCCTTGCCCGCCTTGGTGGCGAGCAGGACGTCGTCGCTTTCGGTCAGGACGGCGACGCCGATCAGCCGGTCCTCGCTGCCCTCATCGAAGCGCATGGCGAGCTTGCCGTTCGAGGGGATGTTGGCGAAGGCGTCCATCGCGTTGCGGCGGACGGTGCCGTTGGCGGTTGCGAACATGACGTGCAGGTCGCCCCAGCGGCCTTCGTCTTCGGGCAGCGGCAGCACGGTGGAGATCGTCTCACCCGGCGCCAGCGGCAGCAGGTTGATCATCGGGCGGCCGCGGGTCGCCGGACCGCCTTCGGGCAGCCGCCACACCTTCATGCGGTACACCTTGCCGGCGGTCGAGAAGAACAGCACCGGCGTGTGCGTGCTCGTCACGAACAGGTTAGTGATCGCGTCCTCGTCCTTGGTCGCCATGCCGGCGCGGCCCTTGCCGCCGCGCTTCTGCGCACGGAAGGCGTCGAGGGGGGTGCGCTTGATATAACCCTGCACGGTGACGGTGACGACCATCTCCTCGCGCTCGATCAGGTCCTCGTCGTCGATGCCGTCGGCGGCCGCGGCGATCTCGGTGCGGCGCGGAGTCGCGAAGATCGAGCGGACGTCGACCAGCTCCTCGCGCATCACCTCGTACAGGCGGGCGCGGTTGCCGAGGATTTCGAGCAGCGCGGCGATCGATTCGGCGAGGCCCTTCAGCTCGTCGCCGATTTCGTCGCGGCCGAGTGCGGTCAGGCGGTGGAGGCGCAGGTCGAGGATCGCGCGGACCTGCGTATCGCTGAGCTTGTAGCCGTCGCCGACCTGTTCGCCTTCGACCGCCTCGACGAGGCTGAGGTAGGGCGCGATCTCGGCGATCGGCCATTCGCGCGCGAGCAAGGCGGCGCGCGCCTCGGCGGGGCTGGACGAGCCGCGGATGATGCGGACGACCTCATCGAGGTTGGTGACCGCGATGACGAGGCCGAGCAGGATATGGGCGCGGTCGCGCGCCTTGTTCAGCTCGAACTTCGAGCGGCGGGTGATGACCTGTTCGCGGAACTGGACAAACGCCTGGATGATGTCCTTGAGGTTCAGCGTCTCCGGCCGGCCGCCGCGGATCGCGAGCATGTTGGCGGGGAAGCTGCCCTGCGCAGGCGTATGGCGCCACAGCTGGTTGAGGACGACCTCGGGGGTCGCATCGCGCTTCAGGTCGATGACGATGCGCACGCCTTCGCGGTTCGATTCGTCGCGAATGTCGCTGACGCCCTCGATCCGCTTGTCCTTCGCCGCCTCGGCGATCTTTTCGACGAGCGCGTTCTTGCCCTGCTGGAACGGGATGGCGGTGAGGACTATCGAGCGCCGGTCGCCGCGACCTTCCTCAATCACGTGGCGCGATCGGACGATGATCGAGCCGCGACCGGTGTGATAGGCCGAACGTGCGCCCGCCTTGCCGAGGATGATCGCGCCGGTGGGGAAGTCGGGGCCGGGGACGATCTCGATCAGCTCGTCGATGCTGATCGATTCGCCGGCCATGGTCTTGTCGATATAGGCGAGGCAAGCATCGACGACTTCGCCGAGGTTGTGCGGCGGGATGTTGGTCGCCATGCCGACCGCGATGCCACCGGCGCCGTTGACCAGTAGGTTGGGGAAGCGCGCTGGCAGGACCTGCGGCTCGCGCTCGCTGGCGTCGTAGTTCGGCTGGAAATCGACGGTATCTTTGTCGAGATCCTCCATCAAGTAATTGGCGGCGCGGGCGAGGCGCGCTTCGGTGTAGCGCATCGCGGCGGGCGGATCGGGGTCCATCGAGCCGAAGTTGCCCTGGCCGTCGATCAGCGGCAGTCGCATCGACCAGTCCTGCGTCATGCGCGCCAAGGCGTCGTAGATCGCGGTGTCGCCGTGCGGGTGATATTTACCGATCACGTCACCGACGATGCGGGCGGATTTGCGGTAGGGCCGGTTGAAGAAGAAGCCGCTTTCCTGCGCGGAAAAGAGGATGCGGCGGTGGACCGGCTTCAGGCCGTCGCGCACGTCGGGCAGCGCGCGGGCGACGATGACGCTCATCGCATAGTCGAGGTAGCTCGACTTCATCTCGTCGACGATCGAGATCGTCGAAATGCCCTCGGGATGGGCGGGGGGTTCGGCGAGGGTGGTCTCGTCGGCCAAGGTGTGACGCTTTCGGATTGTTACAGATGTATGGCCCCGGTTTAGGGGCATCCGTACCGAAAGTCACGCGCGCGTACGCACACGCGTACGCGCGCGGGCCTACAGAGCGTTACTTCTTGCAGGCGGCCTTGTTGGCGTTACCGGCCTTGCTGCAATTGTAGGTGATCGTCTTGCCGGTGCTGGTCTTGGTGGTGACCATGCGGCCGTTGGCGGCGACGGCGGTCTTGGTCGTCGTCCGGGTGGTGGCGGTGGGCTTGCCGACCGCAGGCTTGGTGGTGGTGGTCGTCTTGCTGGTGGCGACCGTCTTGGCCTGGGTCTTGGCCTGCATCTGCGCGCCGGTGGCCATCGCCGCGGAGCCGCAGCAGAGCGAGGCGGTCGCAAGCAGGACGAAGGGCAGGGACGTCTTCATGGGGTTCCTCTCCACCTTGAACGGACGCAACGGGATGGCGTCGTGATGCAGGCGATGCGCTCCGTGGAATAACAACGGGATGGCCGGATCATGACGTTTTCGTCATGTTGGGTGGGCACTTCGCGGCTCGTCACCCCGGACTTGATCCGGGGTCCCGCTTTTGTTGGGCGTAGTAGAAGAAGAAGCGGGACCCCGGATCAAGTCCGGGGTGACGGAGGGGGGGGATGGGGCGACTCCCCGCTAGGGCGCGATTTCCTTGCCTTCGAAGTCGAACAGGCGGCCGGTGTCGGGCGCCTTCAGGCCGTCGATCACGTCGAGCAGTTGTGAGGCGGCGCGGTCGGGGGTGAAGAGCGTGCCGGGGCGGACGTTGGCCTGGAAGGGCTTGGACAAAGCGGTGTCGACCGTGCCGGGGTGGAGGCCGACGATGATGCTGCGATCGTTGCGGCGCTTGTCCTCGATACTGAGCGTGCGGACGAGCTGGTTCGCCGCCGCCTTGGCCATGCGATAGCCATACCAGCCGCCGAGACGGTTGTCGGAGATACTGCCGATTCGCGCCGACAGGAT
Source organism: Sphingomonas sp. DC4900 (assembly GCF_049896485.1). Taxonomy (NCBI): domain Bacteria; kingdom Pseudomonadati; phylum Pseudomonadota; class Alphaproteobacteria; order Sphingomonadales; family Sphingomonadaceae; genus Sphingomonas; species Sphingomonas sp. DC4900. Next base: position 6,653 of record NZ_JAFCUK010000021.1, on the reverse strand, counting down.
CGCGAAGACGCTGCGGCCCTGTTTGGGCATGATCGGCAGGATGTGCTTGGCGATCAGCGCCGGGCCGATGGCGTTGATGCGCAGGTTGGCGGCAAGCCAGTCGGGATCGAGCTCGCGATAGCTCTTTTCGGGCAGGCGATCGCCCTGGTGCAGCATGCCGGTGGCGACGATCACCAGCACCGGCGCGGGGCCGGTGGTGATGCGCGCGGCGGCGGCGGCGATGCTGGCTTCGTCCTCGATATCGATCGGATCGCTGCCGGAGCGCGAGAGCGCGTGGACGACGTCATACGTTCCCTCGTCGCGCAAGGCCTCGACTAGCGCGGCGCCGATGCCGCCGCTGGCGCCGATGACGACGGCGCTGGTGCCCTTCGTAGTCATCGGACGAAGCGCCACTGGTCGTCGGTGCTGGCCGCCGCATCGAAGGCATAGCCGTCGCTGTCGAAGCCGCGCATCGCGTCGATATCGGTGACGCGATGTTCGATCATCCAGCGCGCCATCAGCCCGCGCGCCTTCTTGGCGTGGAAGCTGACGAAGCGGTCGCCCTCGCGGAAATCGACCGCGACGACGCGGATGCCGGCGGGCAGGCGCCCGGCGACCGCCGCCCAATATTCCTGGCTGGCGAGGTTGAGGACGACGCCCGTCTCTTCCGCTGCCACGTCCTCGGCCAGCGCCTGGGCGATGCGGTCCCCCCACCAGTCGGTCAGCTTGGGCTTCCGTGGCGCCCAGCGGGTGCCCATTTCCAGCCGGTAGGGGCGCATCGCATCAAGCGGGCGCAGCAGGCCGTACAGGCCCGACAGCAGGCGCAGATGGTCTTGCGCGAACGTCACCGCTTCCGGCTCCAGCGTCTGCGCGTCGAGGCCGGTGTAGACGTCGCCGGCGAAGGCGAACATCGCCGGCCGCTCGGGCGCCTCGGGAAAATCGCGAAAACGGTCGGCATTGAGCTTCGCCAGCGCGGGCGAAATCTTCATCAGGTCCGACAGGCGTTTCTGCGTCAGGTGCGACGCCGCGGCGGCGAGCGTGGCCGCTTCGGAATCAAAGCGGGGCCGCGTGGAACCCAAATCGGGCAGCGGCGTCTCGTAATCGAGGGTCTTGGCGGGGGAGAGGACGGCGATCATGCCGGTCCGGTACTGCGCCTTCGGCCACCGTTCAATTCCCGTTCACGGGCTTCAAGCCACTGCGGGATCAGTCCCCAGCGTCGCTTGTACCCGCTGCGGCGGCCGGTTACAGGCCGCGCGTACGTTAGCGGCAGCGATGCCCCAATTGTCGGAGAGAGAGTTAGCATGAAGACCCTTTCGAAGCTCGCGCTGGCCGCGGTGCTCGCTACCGGTGTGAGTGGCCTCGCGTTCGTCGCCCCGGCGATGGCCAAGAAGGAAGAGCAGCAGGCGCCGGGCTTCAAGCTCAGCAAGCCGGTGCAGGCGATCGCCTACAATGCGCAGCAGGCCGTGAAGGCGAAGGACGTCGCGACGGCCGAGCCGCTGGTCGCGCAGATCGAGGCGGCCGCCACCACCGACGACGATAAGTATGTGGCGGCAGCGCTGCGCTACGACCTCGAAAACACCAAGCTGGTGCTGGCACAGCAGGCGAACCCGAATGCGCCGCTGAACGAGACCGCGCTGGCCAAGCCGCTCGACGCGCTGATCGCCGCCGCCAATACGCCGGCGGCCGATCGCGGCAAGTATCTATTCCGCCGTGGGCAGCTCGCGTTCAACGGTGGCCAGTATGCGGTCGCGTCGCAATATTTCACCAAGGCGAAGGAAGCGGGCTTTAACAGCCCCGATTTCGATCTGCAGCTCGCCAAGGTGAAGGTGCAGGCGGGTGACGTCGCGGGCGGTCTCGCCGACCTCGACCGCTATATCACCGCGCAGAAGGCGGCGGGTCAGGCCGTGCCGGAATCCTATTACCGCTTCGCGATCGCGACTGCGAACAACAAGAAGATGGCGCCCGAGACGCTGGCGTGGATGCAGAAGTACGCCGCCGCCTTCCCGAATGCGAAGACGTGGCGCGACGTGATCCTGCAATATGCCTTCGCGCAGAACAGCATCGCGACGCCCGACAAGGCGCAGACGCTGGATCTGTACCGCCTGCTGCGCGCGGCCGGCGCGATGCCGGACCAGTCGAGCTATGAGGATTATGCCCGCATGGTCAGCGACCGCGGCAATCCGTACGAAGCGGCTGCCGTGCTGAAGGAAGGCCTGGCGTCGGGCAAGATTCCGGCGAGCAGCACCTATGCCAAGAGCCAGCTGGCCGCGGCGAACACCGCGATCCAGCGCGACGGTTCGCTGGCGTCGAGCGAGAAGACCGCGCTGGCATCGAAGGACGGCAAGATCGCCTCGGCGACCGCCGATGCCTATCTGGGCCAGAACAACTACGCCAAGGCCGCCGAACTGTATCGTGCGGCGCTGTCGAAGGGCGGCGTCGATGCGAACGAGGTGAACACGCGCCTCGGCATCGCGCTCGCCAAGTCGGGCGACAAGGCTGGCGCGCAGGCGGCGTTCGGTGCGGTGACGGGCCAGCCCCGCGCGGGCATCGCGGCGCTGTGGAACACCTGGACGCAGGTCGGTTCGGCGCCCGCTCCGGCGGCGTGATCGCGGCGACGATGGAATGAGAAGGGGCGGTCCGGCGACGGGCCGCCTTTTTTCGTTGCGGGTGGTGGTGACGGTGAACGTCGACCAAACGACGTCATCCCAGCGGAGCCTGGGATCTTGTGGTAACGGGCGACGTGTTGGCCGCAAAAGACCCCAGCCTTCGCTGGGGTGACGTAATTCGACAATCGGGCGTCAACCGCAGATGTGCGGCGTATCGGGTGGTGTGCCGGGTGGCCTTAATCGACCGAGACGGGAATGCCGGAGGTCGATTTGGCGGTGCGGATCGTGAGCGAGGTCTTGACGCTGGCGACATTGGGGGCCGGCGTCAGGTGGGTGGTCAGGATTTCCTGGAAGCTCTTGAGATCGCTGGCGACGATCTTCAGGATGAAGTCGATTTCGCCGTTGAGCATATGGCATTCGCGCACTTCGGGAATGTCGGCGACATGCGTTTCGAAGGCGGCGAGGTCGTGCTCCGCTTGGCTGCGCAGCGACACCATCGCAAAGACGGTAATCGGGAAGCCGAGGCTGGCGGGATCGAGATCGGCGTGATAGCCGCGGATCACACCCGCTTCCTCCAGCGCGCGCACGCGGCGCAGGCAGGGCGGCGCGGTGAGGCCGACGCGTTCGGCGAGCTCGACGTTGGTCATGCGCCCATCCTGTTGCAGATGAGCGAGGATTTGACGATCGATCCGATCGAACGACATTGCGTGAGCCACTCCTAAGACGCGCCGAACGATATCGGCGATTTCCTCTAAGCATAAGAAAATTGCGGCGCAACGCAATTGTCCCACTTTGCGACGGCCTGCGGACAGTCGGAAAATCACCTGTTTCCCCTGCGACTCCGGCTCGTTAAGGAATCGGTGTTGCGCCCCGCTGGCGTAACGCCTTCCGGGAGTGAGCGTGCGCTTCGACGACAGCCTCAAGACGGTGCTTTCCGCCGACATGGACAGCGGCTTCGGCGCGCAGTCGGCGTGGCGGCAACTCGTCGACCTGATGGGGCGCGGACGGATCGCGGCGGACGAGCCGGGCCTGGCGCGGCTGCGCCTGTTGCGGCAGGCGGTGCCGCTGGCGGTGCGCTCTGCCAGCGCGCGGGCGCTCGCCTTTGCGACGCCGCCGGCGCCGCTCGTCGGGCTGTTTGCGGAAGATGCCTTTGCCGTCGCGGCGCCGTTGCTGCGCACGGTGACGCTGGACGCGGATACGTGGATCGCGTTGCTGCCGCGCCTGTCGCCCCAGGGGCGGGCGTTGCTGCGCCACCGGCGCGACCTGCCCGCTGCGGTGGAGCGGGCGCTCGAGAGCTTCGGATCGGTCGATTTCGTTCTGCCCGATGTGGCGGCCGATGTCGCGCCGACGCGGGTCGCGTCGGATGTGGGGCCCGCTGAGGTAGAGCCGGCGGTCGGGCCGACGCCCGTGGTGGACGCGCCGGAGCCCGAGCCTGTCGTAACCGCCCCGGTCCCTGCGCCGGTCGAAGCCGAGCCGATCGTTGTCGCCCCCCGTGTAGTCGCGATGCCGACGGTCGCCGTTGCGCCGCCGGAGCCGCGGCCGATCGCGGCGGGCGGGTTTCAGATTGCCGATGTCGTCGCGCGCATCGACGCCTTTCAGCGCCAGCGCGAACCGCTGGCGGCGCCCGCCGAGGCGGTGGAGCAGGCACCCGCCACCTGCTTCCGCTTCGATACCGACAGTGCCGGCGTGATCTGCGCGGTGGACGGCGTGACGCGCGGGCCGCTGATCGGCGTGTCGCTGGCGGTGGGCGCGCCGCAGGGCGTGGTTCGCATCGATGCCGGCATCAACGGCGCGTTCCGTCAGCGCCAGCGCTTCGCCGACGTGCGGCTCGACGTCGGAGGATCGTCCGATGCGGGCGGCGCATGGCGGGTGACGGGCGAGCCGCAATTCGATGCCGCGACGGGCCGCTTCACCGGCTATGCCGCGATCGCCCGCCGACCGCGCAGCGACGAGGAAGCGGGACGGCCAGCGCAGGGTAGCGGAGCGTCCGATTCGCTGCGCCAGCTGGTGCACGAGCTGCGGACGCCGACCAACGCGATTTCGGGCTTTGCCGAGCTGATCGAGGCGCAGCTGCTGGGGCCGGTATCGCCCGTGTATCGCGATCATGCCGCGACGATCCGCCGCCACGCCGACGGCCTGATCGCGGCGATCGAGGATTTGGATACCGCAGCGCGGATCGAAGGCCGTGCGCTGGAGCTGCGCCCGCGGGCCGTCGCGATCGAGCCGCTGCTGGAACGGATCGCGGCCGATTTGGCGCCGCTGGCGGCGTTGCGCGGGACCGCGCTCGACATCCATCCGATGGGAGATCATGCCGCGCTGGCCGACGATCGGGCGATGGAGCGGCTGCTGTCGCGCCTGCTCGCCACCTTGACCTCCGCTGCCGTTGCCGGGGAACGGATCGATATCGCCGAAGCGCCCGCGCCGGCGGGGCAGGTGGCCCTGTGCTTCGCGCGCCCGCAGGCGCTGGGCACCGGCGGTGAAGACGCCTTGCTCAGTATCGATGCCGATGCCGGTGACGAAGGCGCGCCGCTGCTGGGCGCGGGCTTCGCGCTGCGGCTGGCGCGCAACCTGGCGAGCGAGATGGGCGGCGCATTAATCTTCGGCGACCATCTGTTGACACTGCGCCTGCCTGCCGCCGTACAAGAGGGGATGGAGCAGGCGGCCAACTGACTCGTGCGACGAGGCACCATCCCGCCGTACCGGCCGCCCGCGCCTGCACCGGATACGCTGATTCGCTGGCCGGAGAGCTTCGGCACCCGGTTCCTCGTGTTCGTCGACGTCGAGGAGGAGTTCGATTGGTCCGCTCCGCTGGAGGCGCGGCATCGGTCGGTGACCGCCATGCGGGCGCTGCCGGCGGCGCATGCGCGCTTTGCGGATCAAGGCGTCGGGCTGGTCTGCCTTGTCGATCATCCGGTGGCGAGCGATGCCGAGGCGGTGGCGATCCTGCGGGACGTCGTGGCGGACGGGCGATCGACGATCGGGGCGCAGCTGCACTCCTGGGTCACGCCGCCTTATGGTGCGTCAACGCCGGGGGATAGCTATCCGGGCAACCTGCCGCGCGCCGCACAGGCGGCGAAGCTGGATGTATTGACCGACGTGCTGGGCGCGGCGTTCGGCGCGGCGCCGATTGTCTATCGTGCGGGTCGGTACGGCATCGGCCCGGATACGGCGGCGCTATTGGTGGAGCGGGGTTATCGCGTCGAAACTTCGATTCGTGCGCGCTACGACTATTCGGCCGATGGCGGGCCGGATTTCAGCCGGATCGGTAGCGAGGCCTATCGATTGGGATCGTTGATCGAGGTGCCGTTGACCAGCGTGTTCACCGGCGCGCTGCGCGCTCGCGGGCCCAGGCTTTATCCGGCGCTGGGGCGGGTGCCGCACGGTCGCGGTATCGCGGCGCGAAGCGGACTGTTGCAGCGAATCGCGTTGACGCCGGAGGACATGCCGATCGAGCAGGCCTTGGCCGCCGTGCGGATCGCGGTGCGCGACGAGGGGCAGCGGCTGCTCACCTTCTCCTTTCATTCGCCGTCGCTGGAACCGGGGCATACGCCCTATGTGCGCAATGCGGGCGATCTCGACCGATTCTGGCACTGGTGGGACCGGATGTTCGCCGAACTGGATGCGCTCGGCGTGAGACCGACGACGCTGGACGCGTTGTTGGCGGCTGCCGACGGACAGGTATGACGCGCCGCAGGGGGCGTATTGCAGGCGGATTTGCGGTGACAAGGGCAAAACCGAAGATTGGGTACGCCCGATATTGACGCCGATAAACGTCCGGTGCGGCTTGTTCGGCCAGATGTGCGCACATGCAAATAGGACGATGCGATGTCATCACCCGTCGGGATAACGCGGGCCGTCACGAGACAGTAACACTAGAGTAGGCGCTGCCGATTTGCTTGGTACATTTGCAACACTGGCGCCTGCCTTTTGGGCGATGTGGCGATTTTACCCCCACATTCCCCAAGTAAATCGCTGATTTTGCTGTCAGGATCTCAATATTTCCGATATAAATCATGGTGTTGATGGCCGTGAGGGGCGCGTTTGATGGATCACCCAGAGGGTGCGGGT